>JACWDU010000001.1 GCA_014653935.1 Pelagibacterales bacterium SAG-MED23
TATGATCCTCAAAATCAATTTGCAAAAAAAGCCAATCCTGAGTCAATTGTTTGGCAAATACCTGAAACTGAATACTGGAAGAATTATTTAAAAAGTTTAATTCAAAAACATACTGAGGAGACTGGTTCACTTTTATCAGAAAATATTATTAAAAATTTTGATAATGAAATAAATAACTTTCTACAGGTTTGCCCTAAAGAAATGTTAGACAAGCTTGAAAATCCTATTTCACACAAAAGTATAGTTGGAAAAGCTAGTTAATCTCTTTAATTATTTCTTTTAGCTCCCTGCAAATAATATTTAAATTTTTTTTTGAGGATAAGCTATGATCACCATTCTTAATTATTGTAAGTTTTCTTTTAGCTTTTGGAAAATTTTTTAATACCATTCTTGAGTATTTAACTGGCACTACTTCATCTTTCTGTCCATGAACCATAGTAACTGGAATAATATTATGGAGTTTTTTGTTGAGCACCTTATTTTTTGTTCTTCTGCCATCTAAAATAAGTTGTTTTGTTATTAAATATTCGTATTCACCATTTTGAATTTTTGCAATTCCTTTTCTAAGGATTTCATCTCTTGTTTTTTTTGGGAATTTTTTCCACATTATTCTCGTAAGAAATTCTGGAGCAGATCCAATTCCTAAAAATCCTTTAATTTTATTGTTAAAATATCTATACATTAACATTGAAATCCACCCACCCATACTAGATCCAATTAATATAAAATCGTTGTTTTTAACTATTTTTTTAATAGTAATTCTTGCATCATTTGACCATTTAGAAATATTGCCCCTAGTAAATTCCCCTGAAGATCTACCATGTCCAAAGTACTCAAGAGCTAAAAATCCTATTTTATTTTGAATAGCAAACTTTAAAAATTTCTTAGGTTTGTCACCGTCAATATCAGATGCAAAACCAGGTAAAAAAACTATGTACAGATTTTTTTTATAATTATTTGCGATATATCGTAGTTTTTTAGATTTAGAAATTCTTAGAAATTTATATTTTTTCATATAAAGTATTAATGTTAATCGAGTTTATAATATTATTATCACATGCAGCCTAAATTAAAAGTACTACAAGTAATTCCCAAACTAGGTTATGGTGGAGCTGAAACTGGTTGTTATGATATTGCTCATTATTTACCTGAAAATAATGTGGGATCTTATTTGATTACAAGTGGTGGTGAATTATTAAAATTCGTTGATAAAAAAAAAGTTAAAGTTATAAGACTTCCTGTCCAATCTAAAAATCCAATACTTATTCTTCTAAACTCTATAATTATTTCAATAATTATTTTAGTAAATGGTATTAATATTGTTCATGCTAGAAGTAGAGCTCCAGCCTGGTCATGTTTAATTGCAACAAAAATCACAAGAAGAAAATTTGTTACAACTTTTCATGGAACTTATAATTTTAGAAGTAAAATTAAAAAATTCTACAACTCTGTTATGGTTAGATCAGATTTAATTATTGCAGGATCAAATTTTATATTTTCACACATAAAAGAAAACTATTCAGAATATTTATCAGACCAAAAAAAATTACTTTCTATATTTAGAGGAATTAATACTGACTATTTTGATACTACAACCACTCTTGAGACTGATGAGGATAATTTATTTAAATCCTGGGAATTAGTAGTTGGTAAAAAAATAATTTTATTACCAGGAAGACTTACTTCTTGGAAAGGACAAGAAATGTTTTTAGAAGCATTGAATAAAGTAAATATTCAATTAGGAAGTAATTCATTTATTGCTGTAATATTAGGTAATGATCAAGGACGTGATTTATACAAAAAAAAACTTATCAGATTGGTAGAACAATATAGATTATCAAATCAAGTTAGGTTTATTGACCATTGTCAAAATATGCCATTAGCTTATAAAATTTCAGATATAGTTATTTCAGCATCCATCGAACCAGAAGCATTTGGAAGAGTTTCAGTTGAAGCACAGTCTATGCAAAAATTGATAATTGCAAGTGACATTGGTGGATCAAATGAGACAGTAATAGATGGAAAAACTGGAATTTTATTCAGGGCTGCTAATTCGGATGATTTATCAAACAAAATTATAAAAGTAATGAATACGGATCCTGATGAACTAGTGGAAATGGGCATTAATGGAAGAGAAAATGCTGTAAAAAAATTTAATGTTGAAAAAATGTGTTTTTCTACTTATTCAGAATATAAAAAACTATTTAATTAATGCCAAATATTACTTTACCTGATGGAAAAAAGTTAAACTTTGATAAAAGTGTTACTGGTTCAGAAGTTGTAGAAAAAATAAGCAAATCTCTGGCGAAGCAAGCTTTAGTAATGAGCGTTGATGGTGAATTAAAAGACTTATATTTTAATATTGAAAAAGATAGTTCTGTCAAAATTTTTACCTCTAAAGACAAAGAGGGCCTAGAAGTTATCAGACATGACGCTGCACATATTATGGCTATGGCTGTTCAAGAGTTATACCCAGGCACTCAAGTGACTATTGGTCCAGTGATAGAGAATGGTTTCTTTTATGATTTTGCGAGAAAAGAACCATTTACTAGTGACGATCTTAAAAAAATTGAAAAAAAAATGTCAGAAATAGTTGATAAAGATGTCAAAACGAGAAGGGAAGTTTGGGACAGGGACAAAGCAATAAATCATTTTAAAAAAATTGGAGAAAAATATAAAGCTGAAATAATTGAAAGTATTCCAAAAAATGAAGAGCTTACCGTTTATCATCATGGTGATACATGGCATGATTTGTGTAGGGGCCCACATTTGGAGTCATCTGGCAAAATTGGCAAAGCTTTTAAACTGACAAAAGTTTCTGGAGCGTATTGGCGTGGAGACTCTAAAAATGAAATGTTACAAAGAATTTATGGCACAAGTTGGGGTAGTCAAAAAGATTTAGATGACTATTTGATGAGAATTGAAGAAGCCGAGAAAAGAGATCATAGAAAAATTGGTAAAGAAATGGACTTGTTTCATTTCAGAGAAGAAAGTCCTGGAGCAGTATTTTGGCATCAAAAAGGATGGAATTTATTTCAAAAACTTGTTTCGTATATGAGAATGAAGCAGGATAACGCAGGATATAAAGAAATAAATACTCCTGAAATCTTAGATCGTTCTCTTTGGGAAAAATCTGGGCACTGGGAAAAATTTGGTGCAAATATGTTCACATCTACTACACCTGATGAAAAAGTTTTTGCTATAAAACCAATGAATTGCCCTGGATGTGTTCAAGTTTTTAATCAAGGTTTAAAAAGTTATAGAGATTTACCTCTTAAAATGTCAGAGTTTGGTAAAGTTCATAGGTATGAACCCTCTGGTGCACTTCACGGATTGATGCGTGTTAGAGCTTTTACTCAAGATGATGCTCACATCTTTTGTACTGAAGAACAGATAACTGAAGAATGTTTAAGTGTAACTAATTTAATTTTAGAAATTTATAAAGATTTAGGTTTTGAAGATGTAATATTAAAATATTCAGATCGACCTGACTTAAGAGTTGGTGATGACGAAGTTTGGGACAAATCTGAAGCTGCACTTTTAGAAGCTATTAAAGCTTCAAAATTAGAGTATTCAATTAATAAAGGTGAAGGAGCTTTCTATGGCCCAAAAATTGAATTTGTTTTGAGAGATGCCATTGGAAGAGATTGGCAGTGTGGAACTTTACAAGTTGATCTAAATTTACCTGGAAGATTAGGCGCTTCATTTGTAGATAAAGATGGAAACAAAAAAGTTCCTGTTATGCTGCATAGAGCATTATTTGGATCTTTAGAGAGGTTTATTGGAATTTTAATTGAAAACTATTCTGGAAAATTACCTTTCTGGTTATCCCCTTCGCAAACTATTGTAATACCGATTTCAGAAGATTTCGATGACTATGCTAAAGAAGTAAATAGTCAGCTTAAAAAATCTGGTATTAATTCTGAAGTAGATTTAAAAAATCATAATTTAAATTATAAAATAAGAGAACACTCACTAACTAAGGTTCCAATGTTACTAATATGTGGAAAAAAAGAAGTTGACAGTAACACAGTAACTATTAGAAGATTGGATTCTAAAAAACAAGAAACTATGGATTTAAAAGAATTCTTAATAAAATACTCTGCTCTTAACAAAGCACCTTCAATTTAGTGGCAGATTTCAAGCAAAACTATTTTCAGAGAAGAACAAAAGCTAGAGGCCCTAGAACAAACCAAAGAATAACTTCGCAAGATGTTCAAGTTATTGCAAGTGATGGTGATAATTTAGGTATACTAAATTTACAAGATGCAATTAGCAGAGCAAAAGAACAAGGGTTAGATTTAATTGAAATAGCTCCTAATGCAAAACCTCCTGTGTGCAAAATTATGGATATGGGAAAATATAAATATGATGCACAAAAAAAAGCAAACAAAGCGAAGAAAAAGCAAAAAAAAGTTGAATTAAAAGAAATTAAATTACGACCAGTTACAGAAGTTCATGATTATACATTCAAAATAAAAAATGCTCAAAAATTTATTGCAAAAGGCGATAAGGTAAAATTTACAATTAGATTTAAAGGCAGAGAACTTCAGCATTCTAGTCTTGGACATGAACTTATGGACAAGATTAAAATAGATATGGAAGCAACTGGGCGTGTTGAACTTCAACCGAAGTTCGATGGTAAGCAAATGATCATGGTTATCCAGCCTTTATAAGCTTTATTTCGGGTTGTAAAATAATATTAATATTTGTATAACCCCCACAAAAATTATGCCTAAATTAAAAACAAAAAGTTCAGCAAAAAAAAGATTTAAGATCTCAGCTAAAGGAAAAGTAATAACTGCTCAAGCTGGAAAAAGACATGGTATGATTAAAAGAACAAATTCACAGATTAGAAAGCAAAGAGGTACAACGGTAATGTCAAAACAAGATAGTAAGATTGTAAAATCTTATATGCCGTATAACCTAAGAGGATAATATGGCTAGAGTAAAACGAGGCGTAACTAGTAGAGCAAAGCATAAGAAAGTTCTTAAAGCTGTTAAAGGTCAGTGGGGAAGAAGAAAAAACACTATTAGGGCTGCAAGACAGGCTATGGAAAAGGCTATGCAGTATGCCTACAGAGATAGACGAAATAAAAAAAGAGATTTTAAATCACTATGGATTACAAGAATCAATGCTGGAGTAAGATCAGAGGGTATGACTTATTCTAAGTTTGTTAATGGTTTAAGTAAATCAGGCATTAAAATTGACAGAAAAATACTTGCTGAAATTGCTTATGATAATCCTGAAGCATTTAAAACTATTGTAAAAAAAGCTCAAGCAGCATTGAACTAATATTCATTGTTGTTTTTCTAGAGTTAACAAATATTCTACGAATATGTCCGATATTAAAAAAATTAAAGACGAGTATTTGAATAAACTAGACAGTGATTTAAATATTGAAAGTGTAAATCAAATAAAAACTGAATTATTTGGTAAAAATGGAAAAATTTCTAATTCTTTTAAAACATTAGGGTCTTTGCCAAATGATGAAAGAAAAAAAATTGCATCAGACTTAAATTCAGTAAAAGATGAACTACAAGGTAAAATTGATTCTAAACTTCAAGAAATCGAAACAAAAGAGATTAACTCTAAACTTGAAAATGAAAAAGTAGATGTAACATTGCCCGAAAGAGAATTTAGTCGAGGAAAAATACATCCTGTTTCACAAGTAATTGACGAGATATCATCAATATTTTCAGAAATTGGATTTAGTGTTGAAGAAGGTCCGGATATAGAGAATGAGCATTACAATTTTACTGCATTAAATACGCCTGACAATCATCCAGCGAGAGATATGCATGACACTTTTTATTTAGATAATAATAAAGAATTATTATTAAGAACCCATACATCTCCAGTACAGGTTAGAACAATGTTAAATGGAAAACCTCCATTTAAGATTATAGCACCAGGCAGAACATATAGATCTGATAGTGATCAAACTCATTCTCCTATGTTTCATCAAGTTGAGGGCCTTCATATTGATAAAGATATAAATATGGGTCATCTAAAAGGATGCTTGAATTATTTCATAAAATCATTCTTTGAAGTGGATAAAATTAAAATGAGATTTAGACCTAGTCACTTTCCTTTCACTGAACCATCTGCAGAAGTAGATATTGGTTATGAGGTGAAAGATGGAAAAATAGTGATTGGCGAAGGAGATAAGTGGTTAGAAATTCTAGGTTGTGGTATGGTACATCCAAACGTACTTAAAAATGTTAAAGTAGATCCAGATAAATACCAAGGTTATGCTTTTGGAATTGGTATAGATAGACTTGGAATGCTCAAGTATGGTATAAACGATTTAAGAGCTTTTTTTGAGACTGATTATAGATGGCTTAATCATTTCGGTTTTGATCCATTAGATGTACCTTCAAATTATAGAGGCCTGAGCAGATGAAATTTACAGTAGGTTGGCTAAAGGACCATCTTGATACAAAAAAAAAAGATAATGAGTTAATTGAAAAATTAACAGATGTTGGTCTTGAAGTTGAGAGTTTCGATAATTTAAGTTCAGATTTAGACAATTTTAAAGTAGCAAAAATTATTAATGCCGAACAGCATCCAAATGCAGATAGACTCAGAATATGTGATGTTGATATTGGTGAGCAAAACACGGTTAAAGTTGTATGTGGAGCACCTAATGCAAAAAAAGATCTTTTGACTGTTTATGCTGGCCCTGGATCAATAATTCCAAAAAATAATATGAAACTCACAGTTAGTAAAATTAGAGGAGTAACCTCTTACGGAATGCTATGTTCTGAGTCTGAATTGAACTTATCAGATGAAAGTGAGGGAATAACAGAACTAAAATTAAGTAATTATTCAGATAAAATAGGTAAAAATTTTTTTAAAAATAATACCGAAAAAGTTATTGATTTGTCGATAACACCTAATCGTCCTGATTGTCTAGGGGTAAGAGGTGTAGCTAGAGATCTTGCTGCTGCTGGAGCTGGTAAATTAAAAAAAATTTCACTTAAAAACATTAAAAAAAATGGATCTAAAAAAATTAAAGTTTCAATCACAAAAGATAAAAATCAAGGTTGTACCGTATTTGGTAGTTGCTTAATTGAAGGTGTTACTAATCGAGAAAGTCCAAAATGGCTTAAAGAAAAAATCATTTCACTTGGTCAAAAACCAATTTCAGCAATTGTTGATATTACAAACTATGTGATGTTAGATTTAAATAGGCCTATGCATGCATATGATGCAGATAAAATTGATAAAGAAATTATAGTAAGAAATTCTAAAAAAAATGAAACTTTTGAAGCCCTTGATAATAAGGAATATAAATTGGACGATGATATGTGTGTTATCTCCGATAAGTCTGGAGTTTTAGGCTTAGGAGGAATTATTGGAGGTACACGTTCTGGTACTGAAATTAATACCAAAAATATTTTATTAGAATCTGCATATTTTCATCCTAGATCTATTAGAAAAACTTCAAAATTGTTAAATATTGATACAGACGCAAAATTTAGATTTGAAAGAGGGATCGATCCTCATTCAATCGAGTTAGGCTTAACAAAAGCTACCCAACTTATTTCGGAGATCTGTGGAGGTAAAATAAGTAAATTTGATGTTCAAAAAACAGGCAAGTATGAAAAAAATAAAATTAAATTTAATATTTCTTTATTTGAAAAAATAACTGGTTTTAAAGTAAAAGATATTGAAATAATTAAAATTTTAATTGATCTAGGATTTGAAGTGTCTAAGAAGAAATTAGAATTAGATTTAAAAATACCTACTTGGAGACCTGATATAACTCAACCAATAGATATAGTTGAGGAAATAGTAAGAATTAAAGGATATGAGAATATAGAAACCTTAAAACCTGAAAAAACCAGAATAAAAGATACTTTAAATAAACAGCAGAAACTTTTTCATTTTCTACAACGCTCTGTAGCATCAAAAGGTTATTTTGAGACTATAACTTGGTCATTTACAGACTCGAAAATAAATAATCTTTTTAAAGAAAATTTAAAAGAAATTAAAATAGTAAATCCAATAAGTTCAGATTTAGATGTTTTGCGAAATTCAATTTTTTCAAATTTGACTTTTTACTTAAAGAAAAATTTAGATAGAGGGTTTAAAGATGTTTCACTTTTTGAAATTGGCCCAATTTTTAAAGATAAAAAACCTGGAGACCAATTAACAGTAATAGGTGCTATGAAATCAGGAAAAATATCAAGATTAAACTGGAATGAAAAAGAAAGGTCGGTTGATGTCTTTGATATGAAAAAGGACGTAATTCAGACACTAGTTGAAGCTGGATATGATAAGCAAAGTTTTTGTATAAGGGATAAATTTCCTTCATATTATCATCCAGGCAAAGCTGGTTCGGTCTATCTTAATAAAGACGATACAGAGCCTGTTGCTTATTTTGGAGACATACATCCCAATATTATTAAAAAACTTGATATGAAAACCGAAGGACTTGTAGGTTTTGAAATTTATCTAGATAATTTAAAAGATAATAAAATAAAACTTAAAGACCAAAAATCTAATTTTGAATACTCTGACTATCAAAAATCAGAAAGAGATTTTGCGTTTATAGTTGAAAAAAATTTTAAAGCACAGGATTTGATTGAAATCATATCATCTATTGACAAAAATTTAATACGATCAATTAAAATCTTTGATATCTATGAAGGAGAAAATATTCCAGATGGCAAAAAATCAATAGCTCTCAATGTAACAATTCAATCATCTGAAAAAACATTAGATGAGAGTGATCTTGAAAAAATTAATAAATTAATTATTTCAACTGTTGAAATGAAGTCTGGGGCAAAAATTAGATCTTAAATGTCTACTGAAATAGATAATATCAGAAATTTTGCAATCATTGCTCATATTGATCATGGTAAATCAACTATAGCTGATAGAATAATACATAGATGTGGTGGCTTAACAGATAGAGAAATGAAAGCTCAAGTTCTTGATTCGATGGATATTGAAAGAGAGAGAGGTATCACCATCAAAGCTCAAACAGTAAAATTGAATTATAAATCTAAAGATGGGAAAAATTATATTCTTAATATAATAGATACCCCAGGCCATGTTGATTTTAGTTACGAAGTCAGTAGATCTTTATATGCCTGTGAAGGTTCAATATTAATTGTAGATAGTACACAAGGTGTTGAAGCCCAAACATTAGCAAATGTTTATCAGGCGCTAGATATTAATCATGAAATAATTCCAGTACTAAATAAAATTGATTTACCGGCATCTGATATAGACAGAACAAATAAACAAATTGAAGATGTAATAGGTATTGATACATCAAATGCAGTTCCATGCTCTGGAAAAACAGGTGAAGGTATTGATGAAATTTTGGAACAAATCATTCAAACTTTACCAGGACCAAAAGGTGAGAAAGATCAAAAATTGAAATGTTTATTAGTAGATAGTTGGTACGATACTTATTTAGGTGTAGTCATTTTAGTAAGAGTAATTGATGGGAAAATCAAAAATAATATGAGAATTAAAATGATGTCTACTAACCAAGAGTATATTGTTGAAAAAGTAGGTGTTTTTACTCCTAAACCAAAAGATATCAATGAACTTAATTCAGGAGAAATTGGATTTATAACAACAGGAATAAAGATTTTATCTGAAACAAAAGTTGGTGATACAATTTGTGATGCATCTAAACCATTATCCGATTCCCTGCCTGGTTTTAAACCAAGTAAACCAGTTGTTTTTTGTGGATTATTTCCTGTCGATAGTTCCGAGTATCAAAAATTAAAAGATGGTTTAGCAAAACTTAAATTAAATGATTCAAGTTTTTCTTTTGAGCCCGAATCTTCCTCTGCTTTAGGCCTAGGTTTTAGGTGTGGTTTTTTAGGCTTGTTGCACTTAGAAATTGTTACTGAAAGACTTGAAAGAGAATTTGATATTAATCTATTAACTACAACACCAGGTGTTGTATACAAAATCCATATGATAAATGGCGAGATTAAAGATTTACAAAATCCATCAAGTTTACCAGATCCAACTTTGATAAAATTTATAGAAGAGCCATGGATCAAAGCTACGATTATTACACCCGATCAATATCTTGGACCAATAATAAAAATATGCCAAGACAAAAGGGGAATTCAAAAAAATCTAAGTTACTCTGGAAACAGAGCTGTTATAAATTATGAACTACCTTTAAATGAAGTAGTCTTCGATTTTAATGATAGATTAAAATCGATGACAAGTGGATATGCTAGTTTTGATTATGAAATCATAGGTCACAGAGAAGGAGACCTTGTTAAAATGGGTATTCTGGTAAATACAGAGCCAGTAGATGCTTTAGCAATGATGATTCACAAAGACTTCGCTCAAAAAACTGGGAGAGAGGTTTGTGAAAAATTAAAAGATTTAATTCCAAGACATAATTTCATGATACCAGTGCAAGCAGCAATTGGGGGAAAGATAATTGCAAGAGAGACGATTAAAGGTTTTAAAAAAGATGTTTTAACGAAAATTCACGGTGGTGGAGCTACTGATAGAAAAAGAAAGTTACTTGAAAAACAAAAAAAAGGAAAAGTTAGAGCCAAACAATTTGGAAAAGTTGAAATACCCCAAGAAGCATTTATAGGCGTACTAAAAATATCTAAAGAAAAATGATTATTTTTATAATTAGTCTTCTGGTATTTTTAAATTTATTTTTTTTATTTTTTATTAATAAAAAAAAAATTAAAAAAATTCTTTATAAAAGTAAAATTAAATCAGTGGATTTAGAAAAAGTTGATGACATTTTTGTTAATAATAAAATTAATGAGAAATTATGTGGACCTAAGCAAGAAGTAATAGTAAAAAATTTTTGTATTACAGCAAATAATTATATTGTTGGTATGACTTCAGATTATGAAGCATGGATAATTTCCTCATTGAGTAAAATTAGTAACCAAATTTTTGAATTTGGCACTTGTAGTGGAAAAACCACTTATCTTATGGCATTAAATTCCCCTGAGAATGCTCAAATAATTACTTTAACCCTTAAACCTGAAAATATTTCAGAAATTAAGATGGATAAATTTGATAATAAAATTTCATTTAGAAATATAATTAATGAGAGTATTTATGAAAAATTTCTATTCTCAGAGACTAAATATGAAAATAAAATAAAGGTAATTTTTCAAAATTCACTAAATTTTGACGAAAAAAGCTTTTCAAATAATTTTGATTTAATTTTTATTGATGGAGGTCATACTTACTCTATAGTAAAAAGCGATTCTGAGAAGTCATTTGAAATGTTAAGATCTAATGGAATAATATTATGGCATGATTTTGTTCCAGGCAAAGAGTCAGCAAAAAATGTTGTAAGATATATTAATAATATTTCTAAGGAAAAAAATATATTTCATATTAAAAATACTTCACTTTGCTATTATAGAAAAAATTAATTTAGGAGAGGTGGCCGAGTGGTTGAAGGCGCACGCTTGGAAAGCGTGTATAGGGGAAACTCTATCATGGGTTCGAATCCCATTCTCTCCGCCACAAGTTTTAATTTATAAAATAATAATCAAAATTTATCTTATTGTACTTTTTAAATTTTAACTTTGTTAACTTTTTTTCTACTAATTTAGTTTGTCCTGGGAGTATTTCAATTTGTAATATTATCTTATTATCACTAAATAAATTTATAATACCTTCTAAGACTTGCATCTCGTGACCTTCTACGTCTATTTTAAGAAATATAACTTTATTTTTGAATTTAAAATAATCATCACCTTTTCTAAAACTAGCACTTGTTAAGTGTTTATTTATCAAGTTATCATTTTCTTTTAAAACTCCAAAACCTCCTAATTGTATATAATTTTTTTTAATTAAAGCTTTCATTTCTAGATTTGCATTTTTATTAGATAAACCATAATTATAACTTCTTATATTTCTCAAATTTTTATTTAACATAATATTATGTCTAAATTTTTTATAAGATAATTTTATTGGTTCAAAACTATAAATTTTTAGATTATTAAATTTATTTGCAACTATTAAAGAATATATTCCACAATTTGCGCCTATATCAAAAAAAATATTTACATTGTGTTTAGAAATTAAATTAATTGAAAAGTTTAGTTGTTCGTTTTCATAATAATCAAATAGTATAATTGATTTATCAATTGGCTCATTAATGTTTAAATAAAACTTTACTCCCATAAATCTCATTAAAAATTCTTCTTTTTTAAATAATTTTAATAATCTGAAAAATAGTGATGCATAAATTCTTTTAACAATTGGCATCTGCCTCAATATTCTCTTAATGTTTAAAGTCATCTGATCTAATTATTATATTTTTATTTTTATCAGATTTATATTGATATTAGTCGCTTATTTAAGCAAATTATTTGGTTTTAAAAATTATAAATGACCTTTTTTAGACAAAAAATGTTATAATTTTTTTTTCCTAAAATTAAAAAATGATAAATAAAAATACATATCAAGCAGACTCAATTAAAGTTTTAAAAGGCCTTGAGGCAGTGCGTAAAAGACCAGGTATGTATATAGGTGATACGGATGATGGTACTGGACTACATCATATGGTTTATGAGGTAGTCGATAATTCTATAGATGAAGCCCTCGCTGGCCATTGTAAAAAAATTGAGGTCAGTATTAATCTAGATGGTTCTATCACAGTCGAGGATGATGGCAGAGGAATACCAGTTGATTTTCACAAAGAAGAGAAAAAATCTGCAGCCGAAGTAATAATGACTCAACTTCATGCAGGTGGAAAATTTGATCATGACTCATATAAAGTTTCTGGAGGTTTGCATGGTGTTGGTGTTTCTGTTGTAAATGCTCTTTCACAAAAATTAGAATTATATGTTGAAAGAGATGGAAAAAAGCATTTCGTTGAATTTGAAAATGGTGATACCAAAACCCCCCTTAAGATTATTGGTAAGTCAAAGAATACAGGAACAAAAATAAATTTTTTACCTTCAAAAGATATTTTTTCATCTATAAAATTTAGTTTTAGTATTATCCAAAAAAGAATGCGCGAATTAGCGTTCTTGAATAAAGGAATTAAGATCGTATTAAATGATTTAACCCAAAAAAAAATAAAATCTCTTGAATTTAAATTTGAAGGAGGAATAAATGAGTTTGTAGAATTCCTAGATGATAAAAGAGAAAAATTAAAAAATAAAAATGATAATGATTTATTTAGAAAACCAATTTACATCGAAGGAATAAAAAGCAATATAGATATACAATGTTCACTAAAGTGGAATGCAGGATATAATGAAGATGTATATCCCTACACAAATAATATTTATCAGAAAGATGGAGGCACCCACCTTCTGGGCTTCAGAAGTGCTCTTACAAGAGTTATAAATAAATATGCTGCAGAACAAAATTTGCTTAAAAAAAGTAAAGTTTTGCTTTCAGGAGATGACGTCAAAGAAGGTTTAACTTGTGTTTTATCTGTAAAAATTCCAGATCCTAAATTCTCATCTCAAACAAAAGATAAATTAGTTTCGTCAGAAGTAAGAAATATAGTGGAAAGTATAGTTAATGAAAAATTGTCGATTTGGTTTGACCAAAATCCTACAATCTCAAAGATAATTTTAACAAAAATAATTCAAGCAGCAGTAGCTAGAGATGTTGCCAAAAGAGCAAGAGAAAATGTGAGAAGAAAGGGGGCTTTGGAGTTAACAGGTTTGCCTGGAAAATTAGCAGATTGTCAAAATTCAAAGCAAGAGGGGACTGAATTATTTATAGTCGAGGGAGATTCCGCAGGTGGATCAGCAAAACAAGGAAGAAATAGAGAATACCAAGCAGTGTTACCTTTAAGAGGAAAAATTTTAAATACATTTACCGAGATTAATGGAAATAAAAAAAAAAGTAACGAAAATGAATTAAGGACCAAATCATTATCAAAGATGATTTCTTCAAATGAAATAGTTACACTGATCAATGCTCTAGGATTAGATCCAAAAACTGACGAAATAGACTTGGAGGATTTAAGATATGGAAAAATTATAATAATGACAGATGCAGACGTTGATGGTTCTCATATCAGAGCATTACTCCTTACTTTTTTTAATAATATCCCATTTAACAAATTAATAGAAAAAGGTCATGTTTATCTAGCTCAACCACCTCTTTTTAAAATTAATAAAGGATCTAAAGGTATTTATATTAAAGATGAGAAAGATCTTGAAAATTATATAATTAAAAATTCTAAAGATTTAAAAAAAATTAAAAAAAACTCTAAGGAACTAGAAAAAAATATTCAACTAGAAAAATCTAAATTAAATATACAAAGGTTTAAAGGACTTGGAGAAATGAATCCTGAAGAATTATGGAATACAACACTTAACCCAGAAACTAGAAACTTACTTCAAGTTCAATATTCAAAGAATTTACAAAAAGATCAGAATTTAATCCAAACTCTAATGGGTAGTGATGTTTCCTCAAGAAAAGATTTTATAGTAGACAATGCAATTAATGTTGTTAACTTAGATATTTAATTAATGGAGTTAAGTAGCAATTCCAAATCCTCTCATTTAAATAAGATTACATATGTTAATTTAAGATGGATTGGAATAATTGGACAATTTATAACTATTAATTCAGTTGCATTTATTTTTCAGTTTGAATTCAGTTTTCTATTAGCAAATTTTATAGTTTTAATCGGAGCTTTGAGTAATTTTTTTTTATTTTATTATTTTAAAAAAAATCAATTACCTGAAAAGATATCATTAACCTTTTTGACATTGGACATCTTACAATTAAGTTTTTTACTATATCTAACTGGTGGAACTATTAATCCCTTTTCAATATTTTTAATTATTCCTAGTATATTTGCTTCAAATAGTTTGAATATTAAAACAAATATTTTACTTATTTCCTTAACAATCTCCTCAATTATTTTGCTTACTTTTTTTCATCAAGAATTACCTTTTCCATTAAATGAGTATATTTTTAGCGATCATTACTATTATTCAGTCCCTTTAGCTTTAGTAATTGCACTTATTTTTCTTAGTTTTTTTGCTTTAACATTTGGAAAGGAGTCTAGAGTTAGAAAAGATGCTCTTGATAAAATTCAAGAGGTAATTTCAAAAGAGCAAGAGTTAGTCTCATTAGGCGGACAAGCAGCTGCAGCAGCTCATTCTCTGGGGACACCGTTATCAACTATAAAAATTATTTCTCAAGATTTATTTAATAACTTTAAAGATAATAAAGACCTTAAAAAGGATATCGAATTGCTTGTAAGTCAAGTTGATCGATGTAATATAATTTTGAAAAAGTTATCTTTAAACCCAATAGTAGAAGATGACTTTATAGATAAAGACATAAGTTTACATAGTTATGTGAAAGAAATAGTTAATTCATTTCAAGAAATATCCAAAAAAAATTTTGTAATAAACACAGAACAAAATTATAATTCCTTTGAAATATCAAAATCTATTGAAATTGTTTATGGAATAAGAAATTTTATAGGAAATGCGAATAAATTCTCTAATAAAAACGTTTATATTTCAATAACAAGTAATAGCGAAAATTCTTCAATTTCTATTGAAGATGATGGTTCAGGGTTTACAAAAGATATTATAAGTAAAATTGGTGAACCATATATAAAATCCTTAAAATCTGAAAATAAATCTAGATCTGGTTTAGGTTTGGGAATATTTATTGGAAAAACTTTATTAGAAAAAAACTATGCTAAACTTTTAATTAGAAATTCTGAGACAAGAGGAGGTGCTGAAGTTAAAATTGAATGGGCAAATAAAGATTTAAAAAATATTTAGTGCAGCTTTTTATTTTCAAATAGACCACTTAATTGATCTATCATAACATCCCCAAGCTCTTGCACGTCAGAAATCTTTATTGCTTTTTTATAATATCTAGAAACATCATGTCCAATCCCTATTGCTAATATTTCAACTTCACTTTTACTTTCAATATACTTCACAATCTTTTTTAAATTTTTTTCCAAAAAATCTCCTGAATTAACCGATAGAGTTGAGTCATCTACGGGTGCTCCGTCTGAAATAACCATAAGGATTTTTCTTTCCTCATTTCTTTTTTTTAGTCTATTAAAAGCCCATGTTATAGCTTCGCCATCTATGTTTTCTTTCAACAAACCTTCCTTCAGCATCAAACCAAGGTTTTTTTTTGATTGTCTCCAGTGAGAGTCTGCACCTTTGTAAATTATATGTCTTAAATCATTTAGTCTTCCAGGGTTTTTCATTTTTCCCAATCTATTCCATTCCTGACGACTTTTACCACCTTTCCAATTTTTTGTAGTAAATCCAAGAATTTCAACTTTCACAGAGCATCTTTCTAGGGTTCTGGACAAAATATCAGCACATATTGCAGCTATTGTTATTGGTCTGCCTCTCATTGATCCAGAGTTGTCAATTAAAAGAGTTACAATTGTATCTTTAAAATCTAAGTCCTTTTCTTTTTTGAATGACAAAGAGTTATAGGGATCAATGATAATTCTAGGTAATTTTGAACTATCTAACAATCCCTCCTCTAGATCAAACTCCCATGATCGATTTTGTTTTGCCATCAATTGTCTTTGTAACTTATTTGCTAACTTCGTGATTAAATCTTGAAAACTTGTAAGTTGTTGGTCTAAATTTTTTCGTAATTTTTGAATTTCTTCAGCTGTGTCTAGACTTTCTGCTTTAGCCACTTCATCAAATTCAGTAGTAAATATTTTATATTCTTTGTCACTTACGCTTAAATTTTTTTTTTGAATTACATTCTCTGATTCTGCATCTTCATTGTTTTCGCTACCTAACTGATCTTCGAGTCTAAACTCATTTACATCATCCTTGCTATCCATTCCCTGGCTTATATTTTCATCCTCACTTGTTTTGCTAGAGTCGTTGTTATCTTTGTCTTCATTATTATTAGAATTATTTTGATCTTGGGTATCATCATTTTCTTCATTTTCTTTTTCAGCTGTGTCATCATTTTCAAAAATATCCATACTTTCTAAAATTTCAGAAAATTTTGCGTTATATACTTCTTGATTTTCCAGATTTTGGTTTAAAAATTGAAAGTGTTTGTCTATAGACTTATTAAAATCCTTCTCCCAAAATTTAAGAATTTCCTTATTTTCCGGATACAATTCGACATTAAAAAATTTGTTTGTCATATAAATTTCAAAAGCATCGATAATATTTGTATCTTCTTTCTTTGTTATTTTTTCTCGTTTAAGATGTTGAAGTCTATTTTTATAATTATCTTTAAAATTTTTGGAAACTCCTTTAAGCATCTCTGAGCCAAGTAATTCATATCTGACTTTTTCTGCTAATTGGTAGAGTGTTCTACATGAGGGATTTTGTGGGTTATTTTTATCTAATAATTTTCTATTCGAAAATCTTCTTTTTAAAGCCTCAGAGTCTGTTTCGGCCCTCAGCTTTTTAAATTGATTTTTATCATTAATATTATCAATTTTTCCAATATCATAAACTTTTTCGTCATTTTTTTTATTTTTAACAACTTTATAGTCTTCTGAAATTACTTTGTAAGTTGATTGAAGAGCTTGTTTGAATTTTTCTTTGATACTATCTTCTTTGTTCATCAAATTTGAATATTAATCATTGATTCTGGAAGTTCATCTCCAAAACATCTTTGATAATATTCAGCAATAGTATTTTTCTCAGTATCATCACATTTGTTTAAAAATGTTACTCTAAATGCATATCCAATATCTTTAAAAATTTCAGAATTCTCTGCCCAATGCAAGACTGTTCTTGGACTCATTACTGTTGATATATCGCCTGCCATGAAGCCTTTTCTTGTAAGTGAAGCAACTTTAATCATGTTTGAAACTTGTTCTTTACCTTTAGCATTATTTAAATTTTTATTCTTACCTAATATAATTTCCATTTCTTTATCTAAACTAAGATAGTTTAATGTAGATACAATGTTCCATCTATCCATCTGTCCCTGATTGATTTGTTGTGTTCCATGATATAACCCCGTTGTATCACCTAACCCCACAGTATTTGTTGTTGCGAAAAGCCTAAAAAATTTATTTTGTTTTATTACCTTATTCTTATCTAATAATGTAAAACTTCCTTCTGACTCAAGCACTCTTTGAATAACGAACATAACATCTGGTCTTCCAGCATCATACTCATCAAAAACTAGAGCTATTGGATTTTGAATTGACCAAGGAAGTATACCTTCTTTAAATTCGGTAACTTGTTTACCATCCTTTATAACTATCGAATCTTTACCTATTAAGTCAATTCTACTCACATGACTATCTAGATTAATCCTGATGCAAGGCCAGTTTAATCTTGCAGCAATTTGCTCGATATGGGTTGATTTTCCAGTTCCATGATACCCTTGAATTAAAACTCTTTTATTAAAAGAAAATCCTGACAAAATAGCAAGCGTTGTATCTTTATCAAACTTATAAGTTTTGTCAATTTCTGGAACGTACTCACTAGTTTTGGAAAAAGCATCCACCTCCATGTCACTTTCAATACCAAAAGTTTGTTTAATCGATATTTTAATATCTGGGGTATTTTCAATATTTGGCGTCAATTTTATCCTTATATGTATTTTTTAATTGAGTATAAGCTAAAGTAATTACTTTTAACTTGTCTTCAAATTTTTTATTTCCAGAATTCATATCAGGGTGAAATTTTTTGACAAGCTTTTTAAATTTTTCTTGAACTTTCTCCCATTTTAATCCCGCACTCACTCCCAATATACTAAAGGCTTTTATATCATTATTATTAAATTTAAACTTATTCATATTATTAAAATCATTATTAAATTTAAATTTATCCATCTCATCTTTCAAGGCATTACTCCAAAGAACCTTAAAAAAATTATCAGATGAGCTAAAGCTTTGTGTTGGCTTATGCCAGGTCAAGTCTGACCTTAGAAATTCCATTATTTGTTGATCATTCATTCCACTAAAGTAGTTCCAGTTTTTGTTAAATTCTTTAACATGATTTAAACATAGCAATCTAAAATTTTTACTGTTATCTCTTTCTTTTGGGGCTTTATAAAGCCCTTCTTCAGAACAATTATTCCAATCGCAAATATATTTCATGTTATATAATACTATATATTATGAATATTAATCAACTTATTGAAATTGTTGAAAAAAAAATTTTGTCGCAGGATTGCATTTTAAAAGTAAAGATAGAAGATAAGTCATTTCTTCATAAAACTCATAAATCTAATGAAAGTGGAAAATTTCATATTTTATTGTCAATCGTATCTCCTGAGCTAAAAAAAAAAAATAAGTTATACTCAACAAGATTTATTTATAACATTTTAGATGATGAATTAAAAAATTATATTCATTCTCTACAAATAAAATTAATTTAAACTTTCAGAAATATATTTTCTTAAACTTGAAGGGCTTATTTGAAAGTCTATCATTATTTTACCAAAATCTTTTATCAAGATTAAGTTAATATTATTTGAATTATTTTTTTTATCACTTTTCATATAGTTCATAATTTTTGCTACATGTTTTTTTTTAAATAAGTTGTTAATACTTGATTTCATTCCAATTCTATCAATATGTTTTAAGATGATATTCAATTTTTGTTTTGACAAAAATTTCTTTTTAAAACTGAATTCTACTGCATTTTTAATACCTAAAATTACAGCTTCCCCATGATTTAATTTTTTAGAAAAACCTAAAGTTGACTCATAAGAATGCGCAAAGGTATGACCTAAATTTAATACTTTTCTAAAGTTTCTTTCTCTTTCATCTTTTTCCACAACATTTTTTTTTAAATTACAGCTTTTAATTATGGATCTTTCGATGAAAGGTGATTTTAATCTTAAAATTTTTTTTAAATTTTTTTCTAGATAAAGAAAGTCATTTAAATTATTTATAATACTACTTTTTAATATTTCAGCATATCCACAAATAATTTCTCTTTCTGGCAAAGAGTCTAAAATATTCATATCAGAAACTACTAGATCGGGCTGATAAAAACTTCCAATCAAATTTTTTCCAAATTTATTATTTACACCTGTTTTTCCTCCTATAGATGAGTCTACCTGAGATAATAAAGTTGATGGAATATTTACAAATTTTATACCTCTTTTAAACGTGCTAGATGCGAACCCAACTATATCTCCAATAATCCCCCCTCCAAAAGAAATAACACAATCTTCTCGATTAAAGTTATTTTTAAATAAAATTGTATGAATCTTTTCAACTGTTCTATAATTTTTATTTTTTTCTGATGCTATCATTTCTATTTTAAAAAGTTTATTTCTTCTTAACTTTTTGTATAAAAGTTTTTTAAAATTGTGAGGTATATTTTTGTCTGCAACAATTAAACATTTATCAAATCTTAGATTATTAGCTTCTAAGATTTTATTAATTTTACTTATTAAATCTCTTCCAATTATAATTGAGTAGTTCTTAGTGCTGGTCTTAATTTTAATTTTATTTGTTTTCATGAATATCCAATATCTTATTTATAATTTCAACTTTGTCTAACTTATCACAATTAATCTTGTGATCTGACAACCTATAAAATTTTGACCGTTCTTTTATTAAATTGTTAATTTGACCCTTAGTAAGCCTCATAGCCAATGGCCTTTTTTTGCTTTTATATATCCTATTTATTAATGTTTCATTTTTCCAATCTAGCCAAAAAGATATACAATTTTTTGCACACATTTTTCTAATTGATGCGTTTATAAAACCTCCTCCACCCAAGGAAATTATGCAATTTTCTAAACTAAGAAATTTTAAAGATATTTTCTCTTCAATTTTACGAAAATATTTCTCTCCATCTTTTTTAAAAATTTCTGATATTTTTAAACCCTCAAATTCTTCGATTTTTTGATCAATATCAACAAAAGTTAATTTTAATTGTTTTGATAAAATTTTACCGATTAATGATTTTCCAGATCCCATCATTCCAATTAATACAATATTTTTATTTGATTTCATGAGTTTCTATATTGAAAAAACACAAATATGTCTTATTTTGAAATTATTAAATTATATGCAATTTACAAAAAATACAAGCAAAGACAGAATTTTTAGTTTCGGGACAATTTCAAAAATTATAATAGCCGTTCTCATAATTGTACTTGGCTTTATTTTGATTAATCAGATTAATTTGCCTGCTCCAGCTAAACAAATTGAAAAAATTTTATCAAATGAAAATTTCAAAACAATTAAGTAAGATTTTAATTTCAGTATCCTTTTTTTTATTTGTTCAATTCGCACAGGCACAGGAAATCAAAGAGATTTGGTCTGAAATAGAAAAAAAAGAGGTTACTAATACTAAATCAACAAATAATGTTATTATATCTAGTGACCCAAACCAGCTTGAAGGTGTCAAAGTAAAACTTTCTGATGAAAATATTGTAGTAGATCAAAATTTAGACAATTCTAATATTTTGTTGGCTGGATTATTTGACCCTGATGAAAATGATCTAAAGCTTGATATGTGGTCAAAAACAGATGGAACAAAAATTAAAAAGTTACTTGAAAAAATACAGTCCAAAAATCTTTCAAGTTTCTCCGAAAGGTTAATGGATGTTGCATTATTAACAAACTCTTATATTCCTAATCAAAACTTCTCATTAGATGAATTTGAAAATTTTACACTAGACCATTTAATTAAAAAAAAGGATTTCGATTTAGTTGAGGAATTCATTCAAAAAAATTCGTCAATAAAAGATAAAGAAAAACTTATAAAACACGTAGCTGATTATTATTTATCATTAAACAAAATAGAAAATTCATGCTCTGCTATTGACAGTTTAAGTTTAATAACTGATGAATATTTAACTTATTTTAAAATATACTGCTTAATAACTCAGAATAGAAAAGATGAAGCTCAGTTGTTGTTCGATCTTAACTCTGAACTAGATTCTTTGAATGATTTTTTTGTTAAAAAGTTTGAAGTATTAATGGGATATGAGGATAATAATTTTATATTGTCTGATGAAAATATTCTTTACTTCCACCTATCTCACAAAACAGATAACAAATTTTTATATTATCCATCAGTGGAATCTGAAGAATTTATTTGGAAATATTTGTCTAACTCGAATTTACTTAAAAATTTAAATGACTTTAATCTGAGTGACATTGATCAGGTAAAGTTTTTAGAGAAAGCAACTAGTGAAAGTATTTTTGATGAAAGAGATCTACTTAATTTGTATAAAAAATTCCAATTTGAGATTGATGACCTAATTAATTATGAGGAAGCATTAAAAAATTTACCTGATTACGAAGGAAGAGCTCTAATGTACCAGAGATTTTTATTAACTGATAATCTTGAAAATAAACTTTCATTATTATCAAGATTAAATAATTCCCTTGAAAACTCAAACTTTAAAAAATCATTTGACGATGAACTATCTCAGTTATTAAAAAAAATGGATAAAAATGAAATTCCTTCAAAATTTTTATCCTTCTACCAAACTAACTTAGTTACAGAAGAAAACAAAAAAAATAAAATTAAGTTTAATAATGAAGTTTTTCATCAATCAAAAGTATTAAATTATATTTTGGATAAGCAAAGCTTACCCAAAACTCAAAAATTAACTGATAATTTGTTGTCAAAGATGAAAAAAAATAAAAATTACTCCTTTAACTTTAAAGATGTTGTATTACTAGAATCATTGAGATCAGATGGAATTCAAATAGATCAAATTGATGAACTCTCCAAGTATAAGTCTGAGTTAAATCCTGAATTTGATGAGATGATAGATAATAAGGAGTCAGGCATGATACTATTAAAACTAGTTGAAATTATTGGTGAAAATGAGTTGGATGAATTAAATAGCAATTCACTTTTTTTTATAATTGAAATTATGAATAGAACTAAATTAATTAGTTTAAGAAACGAACTATTATTGGAAATTCTTCCATTAAAAGTTTAAAATACCCAATTAATCATGACAATAAAAACTATCATAACTGAACCTAACGAGATTTTAAGACAAGTCTCAAAACCAGTATCAACTGTGAGTAATGAAGAAAGAAAATTAATGGATGATATGTTGGAAACAATGTATGCAGCCAGTGGAATTGGTTTAGCGGCAATTCAAATAGGTATTCCTAAAAGGATTATAGTGATGGATATTTCAAAAGATGGAAAGAAAAATCCAATGTTTTTTGTAAATCCAATAATTAAAAATAAAGATAAAGAAAACACCACATATGAAGAAGGATGTT
The DNA here is from genome assembly GCA_014653935.1 of Pelagibacterales bacterium SAG-MED23. The sequence goes on from JACWDU010000001.1 coordinate 23,154, forward strand.
TATCCGTTCCAGATTATTTTGCAGAAGTTGACAGACCTAAATATTGTGAGGTTGAATATTTAGATTATAACGGAGAAAATAAAATTTTAAAAGCCAATGGTCTTCTTGCAACTTGCATACAACATGAAATGGATCATCTTGAAGGAATTTTATTTATAGATTACTTATCAAAATTGAAGAAAACAATGATTATTAAAAAATTATCAAAAAGAAAAAATCCTCCCGATAGAATTATTGTTTAATGAGCAAAAAAATTGCTTTCATGGGCACGCCAGCCGTTTCTGGTCAAATACTAAAATCATTGTATCAAAATGGTTTTGATATTGAGGTTGTTTATACTCAACCACCTGTAGCATCAAATAGAGGCCATAAATTAAATAAGTCACCTGTTCATATAATGGCAGAAATATTAAATATTCCTGTTAGAACTCCAATTCTATTAGATGACTCAGAAGAAAGAAATTTTCTTCAGAGACAAAATATAAGTTTGGGTATTGTCGTTGCATACGGGCAGATTCTTAAAAAAGATATTTTAGAAATACCAAAATATGGATGGATCAATATTCATTATTCACTTTTACCAAAATTAAGAGGTGCAGCTCCCATTCAAAGGGCAATTATGAATAATGAAACATCAACAGGTATTTCTATAATGAAAATTAATGAAGGTTTAGACTCTGGTCCAGTCTGTAATCAATATCCCATAAATATTTTAGAAAATGAAAACAGCGAGGATCTATCTCAAAGATTAAGTATTTTAGCATCTGAAAAAATTTTAGAAAATATTGATGATATATTTGACAACAAAGCATCTTTTAAAGATCAAGATCATAGTAAATCCACATATGCAAAAAAAATTACAAAAGAAGAAGGAAAAATAAATTGGGAATATAGCAATTTAAAAATCATAGGAAAAATTAACGGTCTATATCCTAATCCAGGAGGTTGGTTTGAATTTAAAGGTGAAAGATACAAGATACTAAAAGCTGAGAAATCAATTTTAAGTGGAAAATCAGGATATGTTTTATCAGATAACTTTGAAATTGGTTGTGGTGAAAATTCAATAAGGATAATTGAAATTCAAAGACAGGGCAAAACAGTTCAAAAAACTAAAGAATTTCTGCGAGGTAGCCAAATTACTAAAGGTACTGATTTGAATTAAATATGTTTAGATATCAAATTCTAATAGAGTATGTGGGAACGTCCTTCATAGGTTGGCAGGTACAAACAAAAGGCAAAACCATTCAAGGGTTAATTCAAAAAAAAATTTCAAATCTTTTAAATGAAAAAATAGTAGTAACTGGCTCAGGAAGAACAGATACTGGAGTTCATGCTATTGAACAATCTGCGCATTTTGACAGTATCAAAAAAATTCAAAACTTAAATAAATTTTGTAAATCAATTAATTATTTTTTAAATAAACACGAAATAGCCATTTTAAAAATAAAAAAAAAAAATATGAACTTTCACGCACGTTTTTCAGCAAAAGAAAGAACTTATAAATATATTATTTTTAATCAATTTAGTAAACCTATACTTCAGAATAAACGTGGATGGTTTGTTATTAAAAATCTGGAATTAGAGATAATGAAAAAAGGAGCAAAAAAGTTAATTGGAACCCATGATTTTTCAACTTTTAGAGCATCTGGATGCAATGCAAAGAGCCCAATAAAATCAATTAAATCTGTCAAAATAAAGAAAATTAAAAATAAGATTGAATTCGAATTTAGATCTCAATCATTTCTAAAACAACAAGTAAGATCAATGGTAGGTTGCTTAAAATATATTGGTGAAAAAAAATGGACAGTAGAAAAATTCACAAGTGTTATTAAATCAAAAAACAGAAATTTATGTGCACCGCCAGCTCCAGCAGAGGGATTATTTCTACAAAGGGTCTTATACTAACTTTTTTTGTTACTCATCGCGAATTTTTTATTAATTCTCCATCGCGACTCAGCTCTTACAATATAACCACAACAATTTTTTGACTTACATTTACAAGGAAATTGTTTGTAATCTTTATCATAACCAAATCCATAGTCACAAGTTAATTCCTCTCCTTTTTTGATATCTTTAATAGCCTTAACCCAAATTTTTAGTCCTTTGCCATCATAGTCACAATTATTTATACAAGAATGATTTATTAGACCAGCTGTGTTCCATGGGTAGTCCCCATCGAGGTCATATCTTTTATTTACTGTAAATAAATATATTGGTTTATTGTTATCGTATTTATCCGATTCTTCAGTTTGTTTTTTTGTAATTAGTTTTCCTCTGTAATCTATTATTTTTTCACCTTCTTTTATATCTCTTGTTGCGTAAAGTCCTTTTCCTTTTTTATCAATATCAGATTTTTTAATCTTATATAATTTCATATATTGTGTTTAGAGCTTAAAAAAAAATTATCAATTAAATTCTAACAAAGCATCAACATGTCTTTGAGAACTAATTTGTAACGCTTTAAGATCATAACCACCTTCAAGAATTGAAACAACTCTTCCATTACAAAAAGATTTTGAATATTCTAAGGTCCTTTTAGTAATCTTATAAAAATCCTCAGAGCTTAACCTAAGTTGTGCCAACGGATCATCGATGTGAGCGTCAAAACCGGCTGAAAACAATAAAAATTCAGGTTTGAACTGCTTTACTTTGCTTAATACGTTTTCGTAAGCATTTAAATATTCTTCTGATGTTGTTCCAGCTTCTAGGGGAATATTCAACACATTATTAAATTTTCCAGTTTCTTTTTCTGACCCTGAGCCAGGATAATAAGGATACTGGTGAGTAGAAATATACATTACCTTTTCATTATTATAAAAAATATCCTGAGTTCCATTTCCATGGTGAACATCAAAATCAATTATTGCAATTTTATTGTATTTATATTTTTCTATTAAATAATTGGCACCAACAGCTACATTATTGTAAACACAAAATCCCATAGCTTTATCTTTTTCAGCATGATGACCTGGAGGTCTTACAGCGCAGAAAGCATTCTTGAACTCTTTATTTTGCACTCCATCTATTGCTGTTATAATAGAACCTGCTGCATCCTTAGTAGCATCTTTACTACCAGGTGAAACAATTGTATCGCCATCCAAAAATACTAAGCCTTTTTTGGGAAAAGAATGTTTAACATGATTGATATAATCTTTTGAGTGTGTTTTGTTTAAAAAATATTCATCAAATTTAATAGATTTTTTCCATATAAGATTTTTATTATCTACTTTTTTAAAATTATCTATTATTGCAGTCACTCTATCAATTTTTTCTGGATGACCACTTCCTGTAATATGATTCTTATAAGTATCTGAGGTAACTAGACCAGTTTTCACTGAAAATAATTTTTTAAAATGTTTGAATAGATTAGACTTAACTTTTTTAAATCATTTAGTGAAACAGCTTCATCAACTTTATGCATGGTTTTTCCTACTAAGCCAAACTCTAAACAAGGAGCTATTTTTCTAATGAACCTCGCATCTGAAGTTCCACCTGTAGTCGAAAGTCTTGGTTTAATTTTGGTAATTTTTTTTATAATATTTTGTATCATAAAAGTTGTTTTGTTGGGCTTTGTTAGAAAAGCTTCCCCTGAAACATTATAATCAATTTTATATTTAGATTTAGATTTATTACAAATTTTTTTTAAAGTTTTATTAATCTTCTTTTTAATAGAATTTGAGGTGTGCATATTATTAAATCTTATGTTGAACGTAGCAAAAGCTAGACCGGGAATTACATTATCCGCCGTATTATTTATATTAATTCTTGTTATTTCAAGATTTGTTGGTTGAAAATCTTTTGTACCTTTATCGAATTGTAAATCTTTTAGTTCTTTAAGTATTCTAACTATGGCTGTCGATGGGTTATTTGCTCTATGAGGGTAAGCAACATGTCCTTGGATGCCAGTCACTGTCAATCGACCAGTCATGCTTCCTCTTCGACCAATTTTAATCATTTCACCTAATTTATTTGGATTGGTTGGCTCTCCAACTAAGCAAAAATCTATTTTTTCTTTTTTCTTTTTTAAATAATCCACAACTTTCTTAGTTCCATTAATGGCAATACCTTCCTCATCTCCAGTAATTAAGAGACTTATTGAGCCATTAAATTTTTTATTCTTTTCAATGAAAACGCTAACTGCAGATACAAATGCTGCGATCGAGCTTTTCATATCATTTGCACCTCTTCCAATTAGATGTCCTTTTTTAATCTTCGGTTTAAAAGGATTTACTGTCCAATCTTTTAAATTTCCAGCAGGAACAACATCAAGGTGTCCTGCATAGCAAAAATTAGGACTTTGATGTCCTATCCTTGCATACAGATTTTTAACTGGTTCATTTCCTTTTTCTCTAAACTCAAGAATTTTGGTTTTAAAACCGAGTTTTTTTAATTTTTTTTCCAAAAATTTCATTATTCCAGCATCTATTGGTGTTACAGTTGGGAATTTAATTAGCTCTTTAGCTAATTGAAGTTCATTTATAATTTTCATTGAAACTATTCTCTCAGGAGATCGTTGATAGAAGTTTTAGATCTAGTTTTTTCATCTACTTGCTTAATTATCACTGCGCAATATAGAGAAGGTGCAGATGAATTATTTTTATCAGGAAGCGAACCTGGCACAACAACTGAATAAGGAGGTATTTTGCCATAAATAATTTCTCCGGTTTTTCTATTAACAATTTTTGTAGATTGTCCTATGTACATTCCCATACTTAGTACAGATCCCTCTCCTACAATTACACCTTCTACAACTTCAGACATCGCACCTAAAAAAACATTATCTTCTATTATAGTTGGAAGCGCTTGTGCAGGCTCTAAAACTCCACCCACTCCAGAACCTGCTGAGATATGACAATTTTTTCCTATTTGACTGCAGCTTCCTGCTCTCGCAAATGTGTCTATCATTGTTCCTTCATCTATATATGCTCCAATGTTAACGTAGCATGGCATTAAAACTGCATTCTTTCCAACAAAACTTCCTTTTCTGACTGGAGAGTTCGGCACCATCCTAAAGCCTGCTTTTTCATGGTCTTCTTTTGTCCAACCCGCTGTTTTACCTTTCAACAAATGAGCCTTATCGTACCAGCTACTGTATGGGCCGTTTAAATTTTCCATTGGGTATAATCTAAAACTTAACATGATTGCTTTTTTTAAATGTTGATGTGTTATCCACTCTCCATTTATTTTTTCTGCAACTCTTGATTTTCCACAATCTAGATCATCAATCACTTGGTTTATGGTATCTTTTAAAGACTGGTCTGAAGAGGGATTTACTTGATCTCTGTTTTCCCAAGCTTCATTTATTATATTTTCTAAACTCATAACTTTATGTGTTTTTTAATAACCTTATTTCTTTTAAAAATAAAGAGAGATTTTCTATTTTATAGTCAATGTAGTCTTTATCAGATTCTTTTTTACCCCAATATTCATTATTGATTAGCCAGACCGTTGTGGCACCTCTTTCTTTACCAATTGATAAGTTTTTAGCAATATCTTCGATATAAATTGTCTCATTTGGATTGATATCAAATTTTTTTACCATCAGATCAAATGCTCTTGCCGCAGGTTTAGGATGATATTCTGCATCAACAATATCAAATATGCCCTCAAATAAATCATCAATCCCTAAATGAGAAGTAATATTCTTAACGTGCTCCTTGCTTCCATTGGTAAAAACAAATTTTCTTAAATTTAATTTTTCAATTTCACTTCTTAAAACAATATCCTTTTCCATAAATGATAGATCAATGTCATGAACAAAATGTAAAAACTCTTTCGGAGGAATATCATGATGTATCATTAATCCGTTAAGACTTGTGTCATATTTGTGAAAATAATTTTTTTGTAACTCTTTAGCTTCCACTAAATTAATCTTTAATTTTTTAGATATATATTGTGTCATTCTTTTGCTTACTTGGCCAAACACCGACTCCAAATCTTGATAAAGCACGCCATCGCAATCAAACAAAATATTTTTTAAGTTTTTCATTTTCTTATTAAAGTTCCAGCACCTTTATCTGAAAATAATTCAAATAGAATTGAGTGTTTTTTTCTCCCATCAATAATTCCAACACCCGTTACTTCATTATTTACAGCATCTAAACATGTATTAATCTTTGGTATCATACCTTCTGTGATAGTTTCATTATTTATCATTTCTAAAATTTCAGACGAAGAAATCTCTGCAATTAATTTTTTTTCTTTATTTAAAACACCTTCTACATTTGTCATCAATAATAGTCTTCTACATTTTAAGGATTTGGCTATAGCGCCAGCAGCTGTATCTCCATTTATATTATATGTTTGATTATTTTTATCTAAACCCAAAGGAGAAATTATAGGAATTGATTTTTTTTTAATTATGTCTTTTATTATTTCGACATTAATTTGATTTGGTATTCCAACAAATCCGAGCTCTTCCGCTTCTGGAATAACTCCAATTACATTATTTTTCCTTGTATTAATTGAAACTGCTTTAGAATCTTTTTCGTTCAAAGAGTTTACAATATCCTCATTAAAATCAATAAGTACATCTTCAACAATATTTATAATTTTTTTGTCAGTTACTCTTAATCCTCTTATAAATTTTGATTGAATGTTTGACTTTTCTAGTTCTCTTTTTATTCTAGGCCCACCTCCATGAACTATTATTATCGAAAGTCCTAGTTTATTTAATATACTTAAATCTGAAATAAAATTATTAAAAATATTTCTATCAATAAAAACATTTCCTCCATATTTAATAACAATTAATTCATCTTTATATTTATCTGTGTATTTTTTTACTTCTTCGATGGGAGGACCATCTCTAGGTACAATTTTTTCTATTTCCATGTTTACTGAACAGTTTTGACAGTCGTTCTTTTGATTATTATGTATTGTTGTGCCATCGTAAGCACATTGTTAATTGTCCAATAAATTACTAATCCAGCTGGAAAAGGAGCTAGTATGACTGTTAAAAATAATGGAAAGAACATAAATATCTTTGCCTGAACAGGATCAGGAGGTGTTGGGTTTAATTTTTGCTGTAGATACATCGAAACACCCATTAGGCAAGGCCAAACCCCTATGAGTAAAAAAGATGGAGGATCCCAAGGTATAAGTCCAAATAAATTAAATATGGATGTAGGATCTCTTTCACTTAAATCTTTTATCCAACCAAAAAATGGTTGATGTCTCATTTCAATAGTTACAAATAAAACTTTATAAATTGCAAAGAAAAATGGAATCTGTATAAATATTGGAAGACAACCACTTATAGGATTGACACCCTCTCTTTTATATAATGCCATCATTTCTTGTTGGAGTTTCATCTTATCTTCTTTGTGTAACTCTTTCAGTCTCGTCATCTCTGGCTGCAGAACTTTCATCTTAGCCATTGATTTAAATGAATAATTTGCAAGTGGAAAAAATGCCAATCTTATACAAGCAGTTATCATTATTATTGCTACTCCAAAATTACCAGCAAGGTTAAAGAAATATTGAATTGCAAAGAATAAAGGTTTTACAATAAAGTAAAACCATCCCCAATCTATTGCTAAATCAAACTTGTTAATATTTTCACTCTCAGCATATCCATCTATAACGTTCACTTCTTTTGCTGCAATTATTACTTTAATTGAATTACTTTTACTTTCATTTGCACCAACTTCTGTTGCATTTGTCTCAATAAAGTTTGCTCTAAACTTTTTTTTGTAATCAAAATCAGATCTAAAACTCTTGTCTTTTTCAGGTATTAGACTAGTAATCCAATACTTATCGGTTATACCAAGCCACCCTGATTGTGCATTCTTGGAATATTTTTTTTCTTCAATATCGTCATAGTCCTCTTCAATTAGCTGATCATCAAAAACACCGATCAAACCTTCGTGTAAAATATAAAAATTAGTTACATCAGGAGCCACATTTCTAATAATTTGACCGTATGGATAAAAATTATAAGTTTTATCAGAATTGTTAATAATCGTTTGTTTGATGTGAAAAAGATATTGTTTATCTATACTTATCTCTTTTAAGAATTTAATGTTTTGATTATTAGTCCAGCTTAATTTTATTGGTGAATTAGGCGTAAGCTTTTTGCTCCCCTCTATAATCCAAAGAGATTTTGAGTTTGGTAAATCTATATTTTTGTTAGTAGTTGCCCATCCAGTTTCTACGTAATACCCATTATCAGATTGTTTAGGATTTAATAAGATAACATTATCATCTCCATTTAAAGTATTTGTATAATTTTTAAAAGTTAAGTCGTCTATTGATGATCCAATCAACGAAATTGAACCTTTAATTTTATCGTTTTCAAAAATAATTCTATCGTTCTCTTTTAAAGCTTCATTTCTAGATATTTTAATTATTTCTTCATCTTGAGCTAATGATGGTGCATCTGTTGAAGAATTTTCGCTACTAACATTTTTATCATTAGAAATATCTTTTTGGTCTACTACCGCTGGAGCAAAGAATAGACTATAAAGTATTATTACAGCAGCACTCAAAGATATTGCAGCAATTACATTTTTTGTATCCATAAATTACTTTTTCTTTTTCACTGGGTCAAATCCATCTCCACCACCCAAAAATTTTATCGGATGACAACTAAGTATTCTTTTAAATCCATTAATACTTCCTTTTAAAATTCCATTCTCTTTTAGATTTTCTATAAAATACTCAGAACATGTAGGAATATATCTACAATTATTTCCTAGATATGGAGATATAAGTATTTGATAAAATTTTATAGATTTGATCATTAAAAATTTAATAAAATTGGTCATTTAATTTTCTTAAAGTCCTCTAGTGTTGCAATTTTTATTTTATCATAGGGATCTTTACTAACAGATATTCTTGCAATCAATAAATAACAGTAATTAAGATTAATGTTAATTGATTTTATAGCTTCATTCATAATATTTCTTAGCCTTCTTTTTATTTTATTTCTAATTACTGCATTTCCAATTTTTTTTTTGGCTACAAAACTAATATTTAATCTATTATTATTTTTATCAGAAAGTTTTTTAAAGAAAATTGTTAAGTATTTGTTAGAAATTTTTTTTCCACTTAAAATAGACTTAAAATCCTCATTTTTAGAAAGGCTAACAATCTTATTTTTCATTAAGCGTTTGTTAATTTTTTTCTTCCTTTAGCTCTTCTTCTTTTTAATACTTTTCTTCCACCCTTGGTCTTTTTTTTAGCTCTAAAGCCAACAGCTTTTTTTCTTTTCCTGTTACTTGGTTGATATGTGCGTTTCATTGTTGTTAAATTAATGTTAAATTTCGGTAGTTATACAAATATATATATATAAGTACAGCGATTTTTAATAAGTTAAAAATCAATGAATAGAGAAAAAAAAATTAAACTATTTTTAGGCTCTGCCTATATTTTGATAGTATTTGTTTTTTTATTGATTTTTTTTAACAACTTTTCCTTTCAGGATTTTTCAAGTTATGAATTAATAAGAGAAAATAGAGATGCTCTAGAGAATATTAAAAATAGTAACATTTTTTTATCAAGTATTATTTTTCTACTGGGTACAATAGTCTGGGTTCTTTTATTGGGCTTTGGTTCGCCAGTATTTCTGGTTGGTGGTTTTATTTTTGGAAAATGGTTAGGAACTTTGCTTATAGTTTTTGGATTATCTATTGGTGCAACACTTCTTTATATGTTTGCTAATTATTTTTTAAAAGATTTTGTTGAAGAAAAATTTTCATCCCGTTTTATCAATTTAACTGAGAAGTTTAAAAAGAATGAATTCATTTTTTTTCTAATTTATAGATTTATAGGGGGTATTCCTTTTTTTATATCAAATATTTTACCAACAATTTTCAATGTTAAGGTTAGAAACTTTTTTCTAGGATCAATAATTGGAATGGCTCCACAATTATTTGTTGGAGCATCACTTGGGGCTGGCTTGAGTAAAATCTTAAAGGAAAATTCTGAGGTACCAAATTTTTTAGAATTAATTTTTTCCCCAGATATTTATCTACCAATTCTTGGAATTGTAACTTTAGTTTTAATTGGGCTTCTGTTAAAAAAAAAATTTTATGCTAAATAACACTGGTGCCCCCATCCAGAATTGAACTGGAAACTCATCCTTACCATGGATGTGTTATACCATTTAACTATAGGGGCAATATTTAAGTTAAATTAGTGTATAAATTTAAATTTTTCAAATTAATGCCTTAATTTTTTTTGAAAATAAGCTATATCTATTTAAGGAAAATGTTATGGGAATTCACTACACATATGGAGCTAATAAAAATGCAAAGCTCATGGAAAAAAAGGCAAAAAGAGAAAAAAAACTTGCAGAAAAAAGAGCTAAGAAACAGGTGAAAACTGCCCCAGTTACAATAGAAGAAGATAAAACTGTTCCTCTTGATCAGGTTATAACTCTTGATCATCTCACGAACCCTGACAAAAAATAAATAATGAGTTCGAAAAAGAATAATTTTAGTAAACTCGAGCTTGCTTTGCGAAAAAATTTAAAAAAAAGAAAAGAATTTCAAAAAAAAACAAAGAAAAAAAATAAGTAATGTCAGTTCAATCTGATAAGTGGATTATACAAATGGCTAGAGACAATGATATGATCTCTCCTTTTGAAGATAAACAAGTGAGAGGTGATAAAATATCATTTGGAGTTTCATCATACGGTTATGATGCGAGAGTATCTGATGAATTTAAAATTTTTACTAATGTAAATTCTGAAATTGTAGATCCTAAAAATTTTAAGTCTTCAAATTTCATAACAAAAAACTCATCTGAATGTATAATACCTCCTAATTCATTTGTGTTAGCAAGAACAGTAGAATATTTCAAAATCCCAAAAAATGTTTTGGTTATATGTTTAGGAAAATCTACATATGCAAGATGTGGAATAATTGTAAATGTTACACCACTTGAGCCAGGATGGGAGGGACATGTTACTTTAGAATTTTCAAACACAACTCCATTACCAGCAAAAATTTATGCTAATGAAGGAGTTGCTCAATTTGTTTTCATCAAGGGCAATGAAGACCCATTAGTTTCGTATGCGGATAGAAATGGTAAATATCAGGGTCAAAAGGGTGTTACGCTTCCAAAAATATAATAATGGACAAATTTATTGTTAAAGGCCCTTGTAAAATAAAGGGTGAAATATCAATCTCAGGATCAAAAAATGCTGCTTTACCAATTTTAGCATCAACTATCTTATTTGAAAAGAAGGTTATAATAAAAAATTTACCTCGCGTTAAAGACATAGATACAATGATTAATCTCTTAAAGTCTCTTGGATCAGAAATAAAATTTAGCAAGAATAAAAAAATTGTAAAAATAACAAAGAAAAAAAAGCAAAATTTTTATGCTTCATATTCACTTGTCAGAACTATGAGAGCTGGAATATTAGTTTTAGGTGCACTTGTTGCTAAGCATCAAAAGTCTATTACTTCTTTGCCTGGTGGCTGCTTAATAGGAGCAAGACCTGTAAATTACCACCTAAACGCACTTAAAAAACTCGGAATGAAATATGATATTAAAAAAGGTTATATCCATGCAAAGACAAAAGGAAAACTAAAAGGTGCAAAAATTAGATTTTCGAAGATTAGTGTTGGAGCAACCGAAAATACAATTATAGCCGCAAGCTTAGCTAATGGAATTACCATTCTTAGAAATTGTGCAATCGAGCCAGAAATAATTGATTTAATAAATTTTTTAAAATCAGGTGGTGCGAAAATTAAATTTATAGGCAAACGCACTCTAAAGATTGAAGGTATAAAATCTTTAGAAAGTACAAGTTATTCAGTAATGTCAGATAGAATAGAAACTGGAACTTTTTGTGTTGCAGCTTGTCTAACTGGTGGGAATTTAAAAATAAAAAATTTTGATCCAAAAATAATAAAAACGGAATTATCATTATTAAAAAAAGTTGGAGCCAAAATTAAAGTAGCCAAGAAACAAATTGAAATATCTGGTCCAAAAAAAATAAAAAATATAAGTAATTTAGTTACCAAAGAATACCCAAATTTTCCTACAGATTTACAAGCACAATTTATGGTTCTGCTTTGTAAGGCTAAAGGCAAAAGTTCCATAACTGAAAGTATTTTCGAAAATAGATTTATGCATGTAGCTGAATTAAGAAGGTTAGGTGCTGAAATATTAATAAAAAAAAATAAGGCCTACATTTCAGGTGATACTAACTTTCAAGCTGCTGAATTAATGTCAAGCGATCTCAGAGCTTCAGTGGCGTTAGTCTTGGCTGCAATAGTTGCCAAAGGATCGTCTATAATTAATAGAATTTATCACCTTGATAGAGGATATGAAAATATAGAGAACAAACTTAAAAAAGTTGGAGTAAATATAAGGCGGATTAGTTGATGGAAAACCAATATTTAAAAAAGATAATTGCACAAACTCCAGAAGACCTCCATATCATCTCAGCTTGCTGTTCTGAAGGTAAGGTTAATATAGACGATGTTAAATATTTAGCTTCTAATAAGATTTTCCTGATTTCAATAGCAAGATTTAGCAAAGAAGAGGAAAACAAAGACAAATTAATAAATAGTATTATCAAATTTGAATTTATCAATTCATCAAAATCAAAGAATATAGACCAAAATGAGACTAATCTTATATTAGAATTATTAACAATTGATATTTTCAAGAAAGGTGAGAATTTTGAAATATCTATGTTATTTTCAAAAAATAGAATTATAACTCTTGCCGCTGAGGTAATAGAAGTGACACTAGAGGACCAAAAGATAGTAGATGATAAAAGTAATTAATTGTAATAAAAAAAAATACTTAAATATTTTAACAAAATTTTTAGATCTTAGGAGATCTGAAAAAAAAATTGAAAATAAAGTCATATCTAAAATTTTAAAAGATATTAAAAACAATAAAAATAAAAGTCTTTTAAAATATGAGAAAAAATTTAGTAAAAATAGTCAAATTAAGCCAAGTATTAAGCAAATTGACAAAGCAGTTAAATCACTGGATCCCAAGATTAAAAGAGCTATAGATTTTTCTTACAAACGAATACTTAAATTCCACACTGCACAAAAAACTAAAGATATTTTTTATAAAGATGATTTAAATAATAAAATTCAATATAAATATGTACCAATTCAATCTGTTGGTATTTACGTTCCAGCAAACCTACCGTCAACTTTGTTGATGAATGCTATTCCAGCAAAAATTGCAGGTGTTAAAAGAATTGTACTAGCAAATCCAAAAAATAATGGAAAATTAAATCCTGCAGTTTTATATGCTGCAAAAAAATTAGGAATAAACGAAATTTATTCAATGGGAGGTGCCCAAGCTATTGGCAGTTTAACTTATATTCAAAAAGTAAATAAAATTGTTGGACCTGGCAATATCTTTGTTGCTGGTGCTAAAAGACAAGTTTTTGGAGATGTAGGCATTGAAGGAATGATTGCAGGTCCATCTGAAATTACAGTATTAGCAGATAGTAAAACTAATTTAAATCAAGTTACTTCATCTATGATTGGTCAAGCAGAACATGACTCAAATTCTCAATGTATATTGATAACTAAAAATTCTAATTTGATCAAAAAATTTAAGAAAGATTTAGAATTAAAATTAAAAGATATTCCAAGAAAAAATATTGCATCTAAAAGCATTAAAAATAATGGACTAATTTTAAAAGTATATAATGATAGACAAATTATTGATGTAATTAATGAGATAGCTCCTGAACACTTAGAAATAAATGTTAGCAATTATAAAAAGTATAAAGATAAAATTTTAAATGCGGGAAGTATTTGTATAGGAAAATATTCTCCTATGGCATTAAGCGACTATGCTGTTGGGACAAATCATGTATTACCAACATATTCGTCAGCTAAATTTTCGTCAGGTTTAAGTTTAAGTGAATTTTATAAAAAAATTAGCCTTATAACTCTCTCTAAAAAAGGTGTTGAGAAAATAGGAGAATACGCTACACATCTCGCTGAGTATGAAGAATTAAAAGGTCATGCTTTGAGTATAAAATCTAGAATGAATAAGGAGTAACAAAATTTGTCGAAACAAGATTTATTGGAATTTAAAGGTAAAGTCATCGATTTATTACCTAACGCCATGTTCCGAGTAAAGCTTGAAAATAATCATATTGTTACAGCTCACGCAGCTGGAAAGTTGAGGAAGAATAGGATTAGAGTTCTTCAAGGTGATAATGTAACAGTGGAAGTAACACCTTATGATTTGACAAAAGGAAGAATTATTTTTAGGTTTTAAATAATGGCTTCGTAGCTCAGTTGGTAGAGCAGAGCCCTGAAAAGGCTTGTGTCGCTGGTTCGAGTCCCGCCGAAGCCACCATTTTGGAAATAAAACCTTGCAGCAAAAATGCTTGCATTCAATTTTAAAATCTAATAACTATCCCGCTAGCTGAGGTTTAGCTAAGTTTAACATAATAAAGAAAGAGCAAGAGTAAAGTATGAGTACATTAAAAGGAAAAGTAAAGTGGTTCAATGGTAAGAAGGGCTACGGGTTTATAGAAAGAGAAGACGGAGAAAAAGATTGTTTCGTTCATGCAAGCGCAGTTCGTGAAGCAGGACTTCGTTTTTTGAATGAGAACGACGCTGTAGAATTTGAAATTCAGGATGGAGATAAAGGTCCAAGCGCAGTGAATTTAAAGAAAACTTCTTAAAATTTATTTCATTTAAAATTTTGTATAGGAATAAAAGTAGGCAAATCCTATGGATATTCCTATACAATACATACTTGCTTTTTAAGTCTAAAATGCTATTTAAACATCATGATTAAAAATAGTATAATTTTCGTATCTCACAAAAGACATCATTTTCATGCTGGCTTGCAGCTAGCTATTTAACTATTTAAAAATTTAAATTTAACTCTAATTAGTATAAAACAAGAATAGGCCCTGGTGGTGAAATGGTTATCACGAAAGTTTGTGGAACTTTAGTTTTTGGTTCAATTCCAAGCCAGGGTACCAAAAAATGAATAAAGAAAATAAATTAGTACCTGGGTTACCCTCAGGATTTGAAGATCGTTGGGACAAGAAACTTCTTCTCAAAAAAAAGCTATTATCAGCAATTGAGAATAATTTTATTAAGTTTGGTGCAGAACCACTTGAAACGCCATCTTTTGAAATAAGTGAAAACATAGGATCTTTTTTAGTGGAAGATGAAGCTAATCCTATGTCTGATGTATTCTCATTTAAAGATGGAGATAAAAATATTACTCTTCGATATGACTTATCTAGCCCTCTTGCAAGATTTGTTGCTCAAAATAATCAAGAGTTGCCATCAATTTATAAAAGGTATGCCATTCAAAACGTATTCCGTAACGAAAAGGCTGGTAATGGAAGGTATAGAGAATTTTTACAGGCAGATTTTGATATTGTAGGAAATGTTAATTCATCGCAAGCTAACGCTGAGCTTTGTAACTTAATTTCAGAAACACTATCAGAATGTGGATTAAAGAAAGATCAATTTACAATCAATGTAAGCAATAGAAAGATAGTTCAAGGCTTATTAGATGAATTAAAAATATCAAAGGAAAAACAATTAAAAGTTATTAGAGCAATTGATAAACTTGACAAGCCTGGATTTGGATTAAAAGGTGTTGAAGACCTCTTAAGAAAAGAAAGAAAAGATACTAGTGGAGCTATTACAAAAGGTGCTGATTTAAATGATGAACAGGTTTCTCAAATATTAAATTATTTAAAATCCAAAGATTTAAAGGACCTAAAACAGAATTTGAAAAACCCATTATCACAAGAAGGAATAAAAGAGTTAGAAGACTTTTTTGAGGTACTTCGATATGGATCAAACTCAGATCAAGTTAAAACCAACTTCACAATTGTCAGAGGCTTAGCGTATTATTCTGATTTCATCGTTGAAACTAATTTAAATTTTAAAGTTACAAATAATAAAGGTAAAGAGGTAGATATTGGCAGTATTTGTTCGGGTGGAGCCTATGCAAAACTTATATCAAGATTTAAAGGAGTTGATATTCCAGGCACAGGTATAAGTTTTGGTGTAGATAGACTTTTATTTGCATTAATGCAATTAGATCAGATTGAACTTGATGAGCAAAAACCAGTTCTAGTTTGTGTAATGGATAAAAAATATTTAAAAGAATATTATGAAATTTTAGAAATTTTAAGACAAAAAAATATTAATTCTGAAATATTTTTAGATACCAAAAAAAATCTAGGTAAGCAGCTTACTTTTGCAAATAAACGCCAATTATCAGTTGCTATAATCTGTGGAGAAAATGAATTTAAAGACAATACCGTGACTATTAAAAATTTAAAGGGTGTAAAGGGTGAGAATAACAAAACAATTCCAAAGGAAGATTTAATAAATGAAGTCAAAAAACTTATCTGAAAATATTCTTAGATCTTTAAAATCAAGTGGATTTGATTACATCGATTTAGATACAGTAATACCCACTAATCTTATTCTTGAGAGATCTGGAGAGTCGTTTAGAAGTCTAATTTTTTCATTTATGGATCAGAATGGAAAAGAAATTTGTCTAAGGCCTGATTTAACAATTGCATCGTGTATCAAATATCTGAATCAAAAAAGAAAGGGATCTTCAAAAGTTTTTTATAATGGCCAAGCATTTAGAAAAGTACAGAAAAAAAATGATAAAATTATAAGAGATCAAATAGGCTTTGAGATTATAGGATCTAAGGATGAGAAAAGAGATGATAAGCAAATTATAAATACCAGCATTAAAGTTTTAAATAAGTTTAGATATAAATCTGGAAGTATAATAATTGGTAACGTCGAAATTTTTCACTTATTAATAAACAAACTAGATATTCCAAAAAGATGGAAGCTTAGATTACGAAGACATTTTTGGAGAGAAAGTTATTTTAATGAATTATTAAGACGTTTAGAGACTAATTCAGATGTTGATGAAACTATCGTTGAATTTGACAAAAAAAGATATCTTAAAATGTGTAAACAAAATGAAAACAGAATTATCGCAGGACGTTCTTTAAGAGAAATACTAACTAGATTTGATAACAAAATTAAAGATCCTAGAAAACAAGTAAAAGGTCAAAATATTGTAAAAATTATAAGAGAATTTTTGAAAATTAGTTGCCCAATGAGTAAAGCATCAATTACCCTTAACTCCTTTTTTAAAAAAAATAAAATTAACCTTACTGTGGGACAAAATTATTTTCCAATCACAAAAGACAAAGTTACAAAGTTAGATATAAATTTTTCATCTTCTTTTGGAAGACATCTAGAGTACTACACCGGAATGGTATTTAAAATAACTATTAATTTAAATTCTAGAAAAATCCAAGTTAATGGAGGTCGTTATGACAATCTAATTTCTGATTTAGGATCTTCAAAAAAAATCCCAGCTGTTGGAGGTGCAATAAGTTTAAATGATTAAAATTGGCATACCAAGCAAAGGTAGATTAAGAAAAGAAACTTTAAATATATTCAAAAGTAAAAAGCTCAAAATTCTATCAGAAAGAGGTGATAGGGATCTCTTTGGATATATAAAAGGAAATAAAAATATTAAAATAATTTATCTTCATGCTAGAGAAATTATAGAAAGATTAGGAGATGGATCTTTAGATATTGGCTTTTCAGGCTATGATTTATTGAAAGAGTCTGAATTAAATATCCAAAATAAAGTTACTATTATAAAAAAACTAGAATATGGACACGCAACCTTAGTTTTGGCTGTACCAGACGAGTGGATTGATATTCAGACACTTGCTGATTTAGAGGAAATTTCCTTTGAATTTAAAGATAAAAAGAAAAGCAGAATGAGAGTTGCAACAAAATATCCAAATCTAACGAGAGAATTTTTATTCTCAAAAGGTGTAACTCAATTTAAATTAGTTCCTTCTCTTGGAGCGACGGAAGTATATCCATTTACTGGTTCATCAGAAATTTTATCGGATATAACAAGTAGTGGAGAAACGTTACGTGCAAATGATTTAAGAGTTTTAAAAGATGGAAATATTCTTAAAAGTACAGCAATTTTGATGTCTAATAAAAAGTTAAGTAACGAAAAAGGTTTGAATAAAATTTTAAACTTGCTTAGCTCTTAACTCTAACTATTATCTTAACTATATGGACACGATTCTATTAATTTTATTATTTTTATTACTTGGTGTAACTTTGGGTGTTTTATACCTAAATTTGAGATCAAAACCTAAAGAAGAGAGTGAAAATAAAGAAGTTCAAGAAATAGCCAATTTAAAAGCAGAAATAGTTTCTTTAAAAGATACTTTAAATAATACTATTAATAATTCATTGGGCTCAATGTCTAATTCATTTAACAACCTTTCTACAGGGGTTACTAAAGATATGACAGAAGCTTTAACTAAAGTAGACGAAAAAGTTGGAAACTTTAACCAGCAGGTACAATTATTAAATCAGAGCCAAGAGGGTATAAGTAAAATTTTAGCAGGTGTAAAAAAATATGGAACACTTGCTGAATTTAGTTTGGATGCTTTAATTAAAGATTTATTACCAGCCTCTCAATTTATGACCAATGTTAAAATGAAAGAGGATACAAGTGAAAATGTTGAATTTGCAATCAAACTACAAGGTGATGTTATGGTTCCAGTTGACTCTCACTTCCCAGTAGAAAAATTTAAAGCAATTACTGATGGTTATGACGCAGATGACAAACGAGCTGTTGCAGATGCGAGAGCAAAATTAGCATCAGCTTTCAAAGCTAAAGCTAAAAGTGTAAATGAAAAATATATAGTCCCTCCAAAAACTACAGATTTTGCTATCGTTTATGCTCCAACTGAAAGTTTGTATAAAGAATTAAGTGAGTATCAAGATCCAAGCACAAAAGAATTATTAACCCAAGAACTAATGAAAAAACACAAAATTGTAATTTGTGGACCAAACACTCTATCAGCTTACTTGCAGTCTTTACATATGGGTTTTCAATCGCTTAAAGTTCAAAAGGGTGCAACGGAAATATATACCCATTTAAAAACAATTAGCACAAGATTTTCAAGACATTTTGATAATATTATAGTCTTAAATAAAAAACTAGAAGAGGCGATGGCTGTCGTTAATAAGTTTGGAATGGATGCAAGATCTATTACGAGAACTTTGGAAAATATAAAAGATCCAGAGCAGTTCGAAAAAGCTCTTAAAACAGAAAATGTAGAAAAACTCGAAGACCTTCCTAGACAAGCCAAAAAATAAATTTTATTTTAATATAATTTCTCATATAAGTGATTGCATGAAATGGAATAATAAATTTAATTATCCTAAGTCAACTAGGTCAATTGAAAATGGTTTTAGAAAATATTCGTTGGGTGAAGATAAACTTCCAAGTGTAACAACAATTTTAAGTGCTACCAAATCTGAAGAAGAAAAAGCTGCTTTAGCGAACTGGAAGGAAAGGGTAGGCTTTAAAGAAGCTAATAGAATTAAAACAGAAGCATCTTCAAGAGGAACATCAATGCATTCATATATAGAAGATTACTTAAGAGGCCGTATCAATGAAAGTTTTTTTGAAAGTAATGAACAATATAAAAATATGGCTAAAGAAATAATTGAAAAAGGGGTAGATAATAAATTAGATGAAATCTATGGAATTGAAGAAACGTTGTATTACCCCGAACAATATGCAGGTACTGCTGATTTAATAGGTGTATATCAGGGAAATGATGTTGTAATCGATTTTAAACAAAGCAATAAACCAAAAAAAACAGATTATATTCAAGATTATTTTTTACAACTTGGAGCATATACCTTGGCGCATGATGTTGTTCATGGAACTAAAATGAAAGCAGGCATAATTTTACTATGCACAAAAGATATTTTGTTTCAGGAATTTAAAATAGAAGGTGCTCAATTAGAAATGTATCAAAATTTATTCTTAGGAAGGGTCAAAAAATTTTACGAGATGAATAATATAGCTTGACTTTAACAGACCATTTCATAGAAGGGATATAACAAACTAGAAGCTACTTGTTTAGATGCAACGGTTTAGTCCTAAAAAACTTTCCAAAAAACCATCAAAACTGAGCTAATTTAAGGTTAAAAATATGAATTTAGCAATTTGGGACATAGAATCATCGAGTGCAAGCACTGATTTCGGTAGCATTATTGAAATTGGCGGAATCTTAGTTGATGAAAATTTCAAAGAGAAAGATCGTTTCAATTTAAGATGCAGTTTACCCGAAGGTGAAATCTTTCAAGCCATGGCCTTAATAGTGAATAAGACTTCCATAAAGCAATTAACCCAAACAAATTTAAGTCATTACCAGATGTTGGGAGAAGTAGAAAAAATATTTAAAAAATGGAGCCCAGCAATATTTTTAGGATGGAGTAGTCTTAATTTCGATGAAGAAATGATAAGAAAAGAATTTTTTAAAAGTATCAGATATCCATATTTAACTAACGCAGCACCAAATAAAAGACATGATGGACTAAACATTGCACGTGCCGCATATGCTGTAGACTCGACAATTTTAGAAACTGAGATTAATGAAAAAAATAATCCAGTATTTAAACTTGCCTCTTTAGCACAAATGCAAGGAATTGATGCAAGTGATGCACACTCTGCATTAGCAGATGCAGAATTGACTGTAAAAATTTTAAAGATTGTTAAAAAAAAACAAGAACAGACATGGGTGTCATTTTTAAGAACTGCGAATAAATCTGATACAGAAACTTTAATGAAAAAGGGAGAGGTAGTAACTCTGAATGAATATTATTATGGAAAATCAAGATTACACTTAGTTGTTCCATTGCATCCTAAACATTGTATGCATCCTATTTATCAGGGTTGGTATTATTCAGTAGATTTAAGAACTGAAATTCAACCCTTAATAAATAAATCAATAAATGAATTAAAAACTGAAATGAAAAAATCTCCAAAATTTTTACGGACTATACGTGCTAATAAAGCACCTATCATAATCGATGCAAAATATGGAATGAATGTTGAGCCTTATAATAAATTAGATCCAAACGTAATTAAAAAAAGAGCAGAATTTGTCCAAAGTAATGAACAATTCTCTCAAAATATTTTAACAGCTTTGAGGGAAGTTGCTGAGGAAAAAGAAGATTCAAAATCTCAAGAGGATATATATGCCGAAGAAAGTATTTATAGTAAATTTACTTCTAATAAAGATACAGCTCTTTTTCCAGCTTGGCACTCAGCTCCTTGGAAGGAAAAACTTAATTTATTAGATAAGTTTGATGACGATAGGTTAGTTGGATTTGGTAAAAAAATAATTTTTCAAGAAGCACCGGAAGTTTTGCCAGAGACAATGTATAAATCGATTAGAAGGGAAATTGCTAAAAGAATACTAAGTGAAAGAAAAGAGAAATGGTGGACAATACCTACCTTATATAACGAAATTGATACTTTGAGAGAAAAATATACTAATGAAAATGATAATGAAAAATTAGCTCTCTTAGACGAATTTAATACTTACGCAATGTCTATCCAAAAAAAGTATGAAAATGTTTAATGTATAAATCTAAATTAATCCCAATTTTAACTATTGAATAAATAAAATAAATTTATATAAAACTTATATGGCAACAATTAAATCTACTGATGAAAGTTTTGATAAATTAGTTAAAGAAAATAAAATACTAATTACAGATTTTTGGGCTTCATGGTGCGGCCCTTGCATCCAAATTGCTCCAATTTTAGAAGAAATTTCAAACGAAATGTCTGACCAATTATCTGTAGCAAAACATAACATAGATGAAGAACCAAATACGCCAACAAAATACGGTGTTCGAGGGATTCCAACGATGATTTTGATGAAAGATGGAAATCATGTTTCAACTAAAGTCGGTGCAGTCCCAAAAAGTGAAATTGTTTCTTGGATAAAAGAAAATATCTAATTTAATCTTAAAATTTCTCCAGCAAGATATAGCGAACCTATACAGAGAATAATAGTATTTTCATTATTTGATAATGATTTTATGCTTTCCTCAATACCATTAGAAAGTTTCAAATTTAATTTCAAGTTATCTAACTTTTTCTTAAAATCCTCCTTTGATATTGCTCCATCCTGATTAGGAATATCAATTAAAGTAATTGAGTTTACTATACTTTTAAAATTTTTTATAAATTCGACATGTTCTTTATCTCTCATCATGCCTACAATAAGATTTACTTCTACATTTTGATTTTTAACCCAATTAGCAATAGAAATACTCGCACTAATATTATGACCACCATCTATTACTAATTTATTATTACCAGCCATATTTTTTAATTTACCAGATTTAATATCTTCAAGTCTTCCCTTTAATGAAATATCCTTGATACCATTTACAATATGTTCATCTTTAACACTAAAAATCTTTCTTGATGCAGCGATTGCTGTACTAATATTGTAAAGTTGATGATTTCCAAGAATACTTGGCTTAGGTAATACTAATTCTCCTAACTGATCTTGATATTGAATAAATCCATTTTCAGACTTTGCAATATTAAAATCTTTACCAAAAAAATATTTATTAGAAGTATTTTTTTCTAAAGATTTATCAATTTTATCTTTAATTTCATTAGTGACCTGTTTATTAACAAATATATTTGAATCTAAAAGTTTAGCTGTTTTTTCATAGATTACCCCCTCAATTGATTTATTTTCAAGCCATTGAAAATGATCATTATGAATTACACCAATAAGTGTGATTAAATTTTCCTTAAATACATTGGTACTATCAAATTGATGGAATAATCCAGCTTCTATTATATTTATATTATCCTTAAAATTTTCAGCATGTTTTATGAATGCACAAGTTAAAATTTCAAATAATGTTGCATTATCATCTCCCAAAACTTTTTCAACATCTCCCAATAACTCTATTAAATTTTCTTCAGTTATTTCATTATCATTATATATGTATCTTTCTGTACAAGAGATTAAGTGAGGGGATGTGTAGAGGTTACAATTATATCCAGCTTGGTTTAGTATTGACTTAATACTATAACACATACTTGCTTTAGCATTAGTACCAACAACTGTTATAATATTTTTTAGTTTATCTTGAGGATTGCCTAGTTTTTTTAATAGGTTAAAAGTTCTTCCTAGAGATAAATCTAGTTTTTTTTTATGATGCTTCTCTAGCTTGGATATTAGTTTCTGAAGTTTCATTTAAATTTTCTAAATGTATATCAGAATTTTTTCTTAGCAATATGGAAAGTAAAGTACCAACTTCCTCTTTAATGTCTTTTCTGTGTACAACTCTATCTACGAAACCATGTTTTTCTACAAATTCAGCAGTTTGAAAATCTGGAGGTAATTCTTCTTTGACAGTTGACTCTATTACTCTACGACCTGCAAAAATTATATTTGCACCCGGTTCCGCAAAATGAACATCACCTAACATTGCAAAAGAAGCTGTAATCCCGCCTGCAGTTGGATCTGTAAAGCAAACAATATATGGTAAATTATTATTTTTAAGTTCGTTTATAGCAAGTGTTGTTCTGGTCATATTGGCTAAAGCTATAGGAGACTCGAACATTCTTTGTCCTCCTCCACAAGGAAAGAACAAGTATGGTGTCTGATTGTCAATTGCATGTTGTACTCCATAAATTATTGCTTCACCTTCAGCAGCTCCAACTGAGCCTCCTATAAAATCAAAGTTTATTGCACCTGCCGTTACTTCAATTCCATTAATTTTACCTTTTGCGATCATAACTGCACAATTTTGATTAGTTTTCTTTCTCGCAATTTTAAGTCTGTCTTTGTAAGATTTTGTATCAACCCAATTTAATGGGTCTTCTGTAGGTATTGGTGATTCTAAAATTTGATAAGAGTTCTTTCCAAAAACTATATCAAATCTTTGTCTGCAACTAATTCTGTGATGTTTTCCACAAAGATTGCAAACCCACAAATTTTCTTCTAAATCTTTTTTTAATATTGGTCCCTTGCAACAACTTGTCCAGTCAGAATTTGCTATATCTTCTTTAGAAGGTCTTTTTCGAAGTACCTTCTTTATTTTTTCTCCAAAATTTATTGCTTTTGTTAGCCAATTCATGAAATTTTTTTCCTAAGTTTACTAACCATTTTACTTACATTTATGACAGGATTTTGTCTATTATTTATACTGCTAGTAATTACTTTGCAAATTTGACTTCCTACAACTAGTCCATCTGTATTTTTAAAATTTGATATAGTTTTTTCGGTTATTCCAAAACCAATAACACAATTTTTTTTAGGGCATATTTTTTTAATTTTTTTGTAATTATATAATATTTTTTTTGGAGAAACCTTTAGTTTTCCCCCTGTAGTAGAAAGCATACTTATGTAGTAGATCATGTCATGAGAATCTTTTGTAATACACTTTAATCTTTTGTTTGAGGTTGTTGGCGATAATAATTGGATAAAATTAATTGAATTTTTTTTACATTTTTTTGAAAAAGCTTTATTTTCTGGCCATGGCAAATCCACAACTATTAGACCATTTACCCCAGATTGCTTACATTTTTTTATAAAATTATTTTCACCATATTGGTATATCATGTTGTAATAACCCATAAATATTACTGGTTTTGAATTTTTACTTTTTTTAAAATCGCTTACAATTTTAAAAATATCATTCATCTTAATACCGTTTTTAATTGCTCTGTAAGCACTGGTTTGAATTTGACCTCCATCTGCTACAGGAGTGTTATGAGGCACGCCAACTTCTAAAATATCTGCATAATTGGAAATTGCTTTTAATATTTCTAAAGACTGCTTCTTGGAACTATCACCAGCAACAGTATAAGTAAGTAACGCTGGTCTTTTCTCATTTTTTGCTTTTTTAAATGCAAGACTAATTGGATTTAACATATTTCTTTCCCAACTTTTTTTCTAAAATTCCCCGGTCTTTATATGCATCGCCACAACTATTAATAATTACTATTGTATCCTTACTTAATTTTTTGGCTTCTTTGATCGCTACAAAAAATGCATGACTTGGTTCGAGAGAGGGTCTTAAATTTTCATACTTTGTAACTATCTGATATGCTTTCAAAGCTTCTTCATCACTAGCCGCAGTATACCTTGCACGCTTGGTGTCTTTTAAAAAGCAATGTAGTGGAGAAACTCCAGGATAGTCAAGACCTGCAGAGATTGACTCTGTTTCTTCAATCTGACCATCTCTATTCTGATTTACATATTGAGCAGCACCATGAAGTATACCGATTTTTGAACCATATGTTAAAGGTGCTGCATGCCTCTTACTTTTGGCAGGCCCTCCAGCTTCAACACCAATAAACTCAACTTGTTTTTTATCATAATCCATAAATTCATTCCAAAAACCGAAACTCGATGAACCTCCTCCTACACAATTATATAATTTAAGTTTTTTAGGAATATTACTAAACTCATTTATTAATTGAAACTTAAGTTCTCTAGAGATTTGACTAGTACTCCATCCACATATTCTAACAAAAATTGCTGGCCCTACTGTACTTCCTACACACATTGCAGTAGTATCACAATTAGCAACCCAATATCTCATACATTCAGATACAGCATCTACTAATGTTTGACTTCCTGAATATACAGGAATTACATCTGCACCATTTTTTTTTATTGCTTTAACATTTGGTTGTTGTCTTTTAATGTCTTTTGCACCCATAAAAATTTTACATTTTAATCCAAATTTTTTTGCAGCCATACTTAACATTTTACCTGCATAGCCTGCTCCAGTATCACCAATTATAACCTTTTTTCCTGACTTTTTTGCCAATAAACAATGAACCGTAGCATTGTAAATTTTATGAGCTCCTCCATTTGCATCCGATACTACTTTTGACCAAATTTGCGCTCCACCAACATAATTTGTTAAATTCTTTAATTTAATAAATCTTGTAGGAGTTCCTATCCAATTCTTAAAATATTTATCTCTCTCTTTTATAAAGCTTTTATCTTTTTTTAACTTATTAAATTGTATCTCTAAATCCTCTATAGGTTTTTTAAGCGTTTCTGGTACAAAATTTCCACCAAATTTTCCTCCCCAGAATCCGAATTTATTACATTGATCTATTACTGGTACTCCTTTTTTTAGTCTCATTTAATTCCTAAATTTAATAGTTCATTTATTTTTGCTATATCTTTTTTTCCTTCTTTACTTTCTAAAGCTCCACTTAGATCTACAAAGATATCTTTTTTTTTTAAATTTGGAATATCTTCTATTTTTATATTTCCAGCAATCATTTTATTTATTGAATTAGGCACTGAATTTAATAGCTTGTGATCAAAGCTAAAAGATTTTTCATAGCCTTTTCCATCGAA
Source organism: Pelagibacterales bacterium SAG-MED23 (assembly GCA_014653935.1). The sequence goes on from JACWDU010000001.1 coordinate 49,369, forward strand.
TAGAATTATATCTGAAATCCCTATATAATTTTTATAATTATCAACATCATTTTTATCTTTTATTGTCATTGCAGAGATAATTTTCACATTATATTTTTCTTTAATTATTGATGACCTTGCAGGACTAACATCATATAATTGGTAATAATCAAAATTTAAATCTTTAATTTTTTCTAACTCTTCATCTTCTGGTTTTACTAGCACACATACATAATTAGTTTTATTTTTCTTTATATCAGTTAGTTTTTTTAATTTCTGATAATTAACATATCTTTTGCTTTTTTTATAATTGCTTATGAACCCTATAAACTTTGGTGGGTACTTATGATTTAGGATATATTTTAAAGTTTCAAGATCAGAGATCCCGCAAATTTTTATACCCTTAATCATTAATTTAAATGATTAATTAAATTTTGAAGATTTTTTTTAATATTTCCTTCGGTAATAGGTCTTCCTATTACAAGCCAATCACTTCCATTTTTATAAGCTTGTTTTGGAGTTAAAACTCGTTTTTGATCATGAGTTTTTGAATTTAGCCTAATTCCAGGTGTAATTATTTCTTTTTTAAATACTTTTCTAACAATACTTACCTCTTTGGCACTACAAACTATTGCATCTAATTTCGCCTTATTTGCTAATTTAGCTTGCTGATATACAATCTCTTCAACTTTTTTGTTAAAACCAATTTCTTTTAACGATTTGTTATCAAGAGACGTAAGTATTGTAACACCAATCAGTTTTGTTCTACCCACAACTTTTTTAGCAGCTTTAAGAGTTTCTAGTCCAGAACTAATATGAATTGTTAAGTAATTAAATTTTAAGTCTTTAACCGATCTTATTGCTGCAGTACAGGTATTTGGTATATCAGCAAATTTATAATCTCCAAAAGTGATTTTATTTTTTAATTTTGATATAAAATTTCTTCCATTTTTAGAATTTAAAAATTCTAAACCAAATTTATATCCAATCTGTAATTTTGAATTATGAGTTTTTTTAATAATTTCTTTAATTTTTTTGATATTTTTACTATCGCAAGCGATAAATACTTTATTTTTTTTCATTAATCTTTTTTGCCCACTCTCTAGACATTTTAAATAATACTGATTTTTTTTCAGGTGTATTTATTTTTTCGTTAGTTTTAGGATTTCTTGATACTCTAGCCTTTTGAACTCTTGGTTCAAAAGAAAAAACCTCTCTTAGCTCAACTCTTTCTCCTCTTTTTAAAGACTCTCTTATTTCATAAATAGCTATGTCAAAGATTCTGACCAAATCTTTTTTTAAAAAGTTTGGATAGCTACTAGATAGATTTTTTATAAGACCTGATTTTACTACTGACAATTTCTATTCGTTATCTTTTTTATTTTTTTTATCGTCCAATTGCTCAGAAAGTGATGAGAATGGTAGATTTTTCCCACTTAAAGGGCTGGAATGCTCTTTTATTGCTTTTTCATTCATAATTTCTTCAAGCAACTTTATACTTAATGATACTTTTTTTTTTTCAAAATTTAATTCAGAGATAGCCGCATCTATTCTTTCGCCACCAACATATCTTGATGGTCTTGCATCAGAAGCGCTCATTGCGATTTGAGATTTTTTGATCAAAAGCTCCACATCAGCTCCTTCAGGTTTTACAATAAGTCCTTTGTTGTCTGATGATATTACTTTTACAGTAATTGCTTCATTAACTTTTTTATCCTCAAACCAATCAAATGGATCTTTTTGTAGTTGTTTTAATCCAATCCTTACTTTTTGATCTGACTTTTTAATTTCAAGAATTTTTACTTTTAATTTGTCACCTTTTTTATATTTTTGAAGTTCTTCCTCTGGTTTTCCTGTATATGAAAGATCATTTGAATGTAGGAAGCCATCAATATCGAAGTTATCTAATTTTAAATAAAGAGCATACTCATTTGAATTATTTACCTCTCCTTCAATTTCTGATCCGACTGGATAATCTTTTTCAAGTTTTGCATAAGGATTTTCTTGTGTTAGTCTATGAGAAATTGCAACTCTTCTTTTTTCTTTATCAATTTCTGTAATTACACAATCGATTTGATCACCAACATTAAATATTTTTTTTGGTGAAATATTTTTTTTAGTCCAACTTATTTCGCTACTATGCAGAAGAGTGCTTAGCCCTGGCTCTAATTCACAAAAACATCCATAATCAGTTATTTTTACGACCTTTACTTTATACTGATTTCCTATTTGATAATTTGATATATGTTCAAAAGGATCTGGTGATAATTGTTTTATAGAACAACCTACTTGTAACTTTTCCATATCTATTGAGATTACTTTTAGATCATGCTTTTCACCTATATTAAATATTTCGTCTGGATGATTTACTCTGCTGTAACTTATTTCTTGGAGATGGCAAAGTGTATCAATCGTACCATCTGGTGTAACAACTTCAAAAAAACAACCAAATGATGAATAACCTTTTACAACTGCATCTTTAATTATATCTCCAACAGTAAATTTTTCTATAATTTTTGCTTTATCTTCCTTTTTATTTGAAGAAACAACTTGTCTTCTTGATACAACGCTATTACCTCTTACCATATCAAGTTTAATAAGTGCAAATTTTTGTTCAACACCAATTAAATGATCAATATTTTTGATAGGTTTATCAGAAATTTGAGATCCAGGACAAAACATTAAAGAGCCAGTTTCTACGTGCTCTACAATCACACCGCCTTTGGTTTTTTGTGTAATTTTTCCATTAATCAATTCATTTTTTTCATAGCATTTCACCAATTCATTCCAGCCTTTAATTTTTTGAGCTTTTTGAGCCGAAACAATTACATCTCCATTTTTATCTTCAATTTTTTCAAGTAATACAGATATTGTTTCACCCTCTTTTACATCGTCCTTTAAGCCTATCATTTTCATCTCATTTATATCTATAACAGGTTCACTTTTTAAACCCGGTATAAAAAGAAAAATATATTTGCTTGTAATTTTTGTGATTTTTCCCTCAATTATTTTGCCCTCTTCAATTTTATTTTTAGATAATTGGCTGTTTAGTAATTTTTCAAACTGTTGACTAGCTGGTGATGAAAGATCTTTATATATTTCCATTAATTATTTATTTTTTTATCAATTATAGCTTTTATCTTTTTAAAGCACGCTTTCTTACTTAATTTACTGGTATTAATCAAGATAGAATCTCTCGTTTTTTTTAATGGTCCATATTTCCGCTCTTTATCAGATTTATCCCTATTCTTGAGGCTTTTAAGCACTTCCTGATATGTAATTTTTTTATTTAAACACTTATATTCATCAAATCTTCTTTTTGCTCTTATTTTTATACTTGCTGTAATATAAAATTTAAACATAGCATCTTTTACTTGGACAGTAATTATATCCCTACCATCTAAAACTGATCCAGCATATCTTAGTGGAGGATTGTAGGCACATTTTTGCTGAAATTTATGCACTATATCTCTAATTATTTTATCCTTTGCTACCTTAGATGCAGAAATAGCTACCTCGTTAAATAATAAGGTTTTATTATTCAAATAACTCAATCTCAATTTATTGATTTTGTTCTTTACCAGACTATAAGAAAATTTTCTTTTACTTCTCAATTTTAATTGACCTATGTATCTATAAATTTTCCCAGTATCTAAATAAAATAAATTATAGTGTTTTGAAATTAATTTTGCCTGAGTTCCTGCTCCAGCTGCTGCAGGAGAGTCTATTGCAACAGTAATAATATTTTTTCTTTTTTTCAATTTGTTTTTGCTCCTAAAATTTTTAATGTTTTTAAAAAATTTGGAAATGAAGTATTTGCACTTTTTTTATCATGAATTTTCCATTTCCCTCCTAAAGTTAATGCAGTTATACAGGAGAGAAAAAAAATTCTATGGTCTTTTAAAAAGTTTTTAATTTCGAAATTTTTTGATAATACAAGATCTGGATTACCATAGATTTTTATATTATCTTTATATCTTTCAACTTCTATACCAATTAATTTTAAAAAATTTATTCCTAGATCTAATCTTTTTGACTCTTTTTTATTCATTTCTCCTAATTCTTTAAACTGCGAGACTCCTTTAGCTTTCGCTGCAGCTAAAAAAATTATTAAAAATTCATCAATTGCTGAACTATTGAGATTTTCAGGACAATTAATCGATTTTAAATTATTTTGACTTTTAACATGAATATTTGCTATTACTTCGCCATTATAATTTCTTACCTCTTTTAGTCTAATTTTAGCATTCATTTTATTTAATATTTTAACAATCCCAATCCTACTTTTATTAACGTTTACATTTTTAATTATCATTTCTGACTTTTTAGATAGAAGAGTTAAAACGATAAAAAAGGCGCTCGAGCTGATGTCTCCTGGAACATTATACTTAAAAGCTTTAAACTGTTGAAGACCACGAACTGATATCCTCTCAATTTTTTTTTCTTTTTTAATTTTTATTGGATATTCTAAAAATTTAAGCATTAGTTCAGTATGATTCCTTGATTTTTTTGAATTAATGACAGTAATTCCTGGGGTATTTAGAGCACTTAAAATAATACAAGATTTAACTTGAGCACTTCCTATTTTTTCATCAAAAGTTATAGGCCTTAGATATTTTGTGCCCGATATTTCAATTGGAAGTAAATTATTTCTGCTTTTAATATCAGCACCAAATAATCTTAAAGGTTTGATTACTCTAGAAAAGTCCCTTTTTGATAAACTTTCATCTCCTATTAGTTTTATTTTAAATTTAGCTCTTACTAATAAACCTAAAATTAATCTTGCTAATGTGCCAGAGTTACCAGCGTTTATTGTAGTATTTTTGCTAATATTAAAACCATTAAGACCCATTCCTTGGATTTTATAAACATTCCCACTTTTTATATAACTGATTCCAAGTTTTTTTACTGTTTTTAAAGTATTTAAGACATCCTCAGACTCAAGTAAATTCGAAATCTCAGATGTCCCAACAGCTTGAGATGCTAACAGAATCGTTCTGATAGAAATACTTTTATCAGAACCAATCTTAATTTTTTTTTTAAAGCTTTTAATTTTATTTTTAATATAAATATGATCAGGCATTAATGAATTAATTTATTTTAAATTCATCACCAAAATATGCTAATTTAGCACTTGAATCTTTTACAATTTCATCTGGACTTCCAGATGCAATAATTTTTCCGTCAGACAAGACTATAGCTCTATCTACACAGCTTAATAAATCTCTTGCTTGATGATCACAAACTATCACTGTAATTTTATCTAAAGTTTGAAGGTTTACAATTATTTCTTGTAGCATCTTGATCGTCAGAATATCTAATGCAGCAAATGGTTCGTCTAAAAGTAAAATATTTGGTTCATTTATTAATGCCATCCCAATTACCAATTTTTTTTTTTGACCACCTGATAAATATTTTGATTTTATATTTAATAATGGGTCTAATTCAAATTGAGAAATTATTTTTTCAATCTTACTTTTTCTAATATCTTTTTCCTTAATATGTATCTCACCAACCAGATTGAAATTTTCTAATAAAGTTAAATCTTGTATAAAACCTCCATATTGTGGAACATAACCAAGACTAAACCTAGTCGCCCTCTCATAAATTGGAATATTTGTACAATCCTCTCCATCTATTAAAACTTTTCCAAAGCTCGGGTTTTTTAGACCGGTTATAATATGAAAAATTGTCGACTTCCCAACACCATTTGGCCCTAACATTCCCAAAATTTCTTGATTATTTATCTTTAAATCTAAATTATTTAATATTTGTCTTTTGTTATAAAACATCGATATCTTCTCAAGTTTAAGCAAAGGTTTTTGCTCTTTGAATTTTTTTATCCTAAATTTTTTTATCAATGCCATTAGTTTGTAATTACCACTATCTCGGTAGTAGCACTTTCAGGGTTTATATTTACATCTTTTGTTTTTAGGTCAAACTCTACTATTCCAGCTCTCATTATTGAATTTGGATCTGTAATCACAACATTGTTATAAGCTATAGCTTTACTTGTTTCCATATTTATATCAAAATTAATACATGTAATTTTTCTATCTTGATAATCAATTATTACATTTTCATAAAACTTAGAATTTAAATTCATAGAATTATATTGAGCATAATCTGATACAATATATATAGTATCTCTCCTATCTGACTTGATTTGACCTCTCACATTTTTTAGATCTAAAATATCATTATTATTTTTATTTGATCTACCCGATGTAGCCAAAAGATAAAATCTGTTTCCTTTTTGATCTATTGAAGTATATTCAACGTCCTTCACAAGGTTTTTTATTTCTAGCTTAATAGAATCAGAATCTTTGTCTTTATTATCATTTATTTTTTTTTCATCACTTTTAATTTCGTCTTGGTTTTCACTATTTGAATTTAATTCTTTGTCGTTTGAAACTCCATTTACCTTATTTATATCTATTATTTTTGTTAATGTCTCTTTAGGCTTATCTTTTTGCTGATCTATTTTGGAATTTAGTTTATTATTTTGTAACTCTAATTTTGATATTTTTTTTTCTAGTTCCACAATTTGTTTATTATTATTTTTTTCTGATAAGTTAAATTCCTCAACTACATCCCCTTTAAAATTAAAATATTTCACGTATACAACACCGGTAATTGTTGCAATCAATATTATAATAAAAACTTGTATTAGCAGTTTAAATGACATTTAAGTTATATTAGCATCTAAGATATTATGAATATGAATAAAACCAATGGTTTTATTTCTCTCTCTTTTTTGATGCACACATAAACTTGTAATTTTCCTGGCATTCATTATTGATAGTGCCTCAACTGCTAACATATTTTTGTCAACACTAATTGGATTTTTTTTCATAACTTTTTTTATGATCAATGTATGATAATTTTCATATAAACCTGATAGTCTTTTGATATCACCATCTGTAATTATGCCTATTGTTTTATTATTATCATTTTTAATTACCAAGGCTCCTAGTCCTTTTTTTGATATAATTTTTAAAGCATTTTTCATAGTTATTTTCTCATTAATAAAAGGGATTTTTTTTCCCACTAACATCAAATCTTCTACAGTCTTAAGTTTAATAGCAAGGGATCCGCTAGGATGAAATTGTTTAAAATCAATCTTACCAAATTTTTTATATTTCATACATGTTATTGCAATTGCGTCTCCAAGTGACATCTGAACAGTAGTTGAAGATGTTGGCACAAAACTACCTAATCCAGCCTCTTTTACATTCGGAAGTAAAAATTTTACATTCGAGTTTTTATATAATATTGAATCTTTTTTAGAAGTTATGCCAATTAATTTAATATTTCTGTTTCTAGAAGCATATTGAATTATATTTTTTAACTCGTCACTTTGACCACTTAAACTTATTAAAATGACAACATCATTAGAAGTAATCTGCCCCATATCTCCGTGACTTGCATTTGAGGCGTCTAAAAAAAAAGATGGAGTTCCAGTTGAAGATAAAGTGGCAGCCCACTTCTTAGCAATAATACCACTTTTTCCAACACCTGAAACTATGACTCTACCATTTTTACAATTAAGTATAGTTTTGATTATTTTTTCAAAAGACTTCCCAATACTGTATTGAAGTTTTCTTAAACCTTCAATTTCCAGCTTTACTACTTCTTTAGCAATACCTAATAATTTTCTCTCTTTCATTTTAGTGTGACCAGATATCCCCATTAAAAGAAGCTAAATCAAGTTCTACTCTAGTATTTATGAACTTTATAGTTTTGTTATAAAGATCAATTCTTTTTTCTCTTTCTAAAATATTTTTTAATGAATCGTAAATTTTATGTAAATATATCACATCTTGAGCACAGTATTTTAATTGTTTATCTGTCAACTCACCGCCGAAATATGATGATTGCAATTGTTTACTAACATCTACACCAGTAAATTCTTTTATTAAATCCTTCAAACCATGTCTATCAGAATAACTTCTAGCAATTTTGCTCATTATTTTTGTACAATTTACATTTTCAACGTCTATTTCTAAATATTTTTTGATAAATAAAAGATCAGCTCTAGCAAAATGAAATAATTTATTTAAATTTCTGTTAGTTAGTAAATTTTTTAGATTTGGAGCGTTGTAGTTATCTTTATCTAATTGAATAATATGAGCATCGTTATTTCCCGATGAAATTTGAACTAAACATAGCCTATCTCTTTCAACATTAAGTCCAGTAAATTCACAATCTACTGCTATCTTGTCACTGAACTTTATTTCATCTGGCAAATCTTTCTTATGTAATTTAATATCTAAATTCATTAAATAGATTTATATATATGAAAACTCAGGATTCAATTTTAATATTTGGTTCTTCTGGACAAATAGGAAAATCGCTTATTAGGAAGCTTACAAAAAACAATTACAGAGTTACCGCAGTAACTAGAAGCATTCATCAAAAAGGTTACCGAATAAAAACTCAATCTAATTATGGTTATTTAGAACTTAAAGAACTCAATATGTTTAATGAGCAAAATATTTCAAAATTAATGGAACAATCTTCTATTTGCATAAATCTAATTGGAATCTTATATGAAAAAAAAGAAAATCAATTTAATTTAATACACTCCGATTTACCCTCTTTACTTTCAAAAATAGCATCAAAAAAATCTTTAAAGCAATTTATTCACGTTTCTGCTTTAGGTGTAGAGAATGCAATAGATAGTCGCTATGCCTCTAGCAAATTGGATGGAGAAAAAAAAGTAAGAGAGAATTTTCCAAATGCTATAATTTTAAAACCTTCTATTGTTTATTCAGTTGATGATAATTTTACAACAAATTTTATGAGACTGTTGAGTATACTTCCTGTAATGCCATTATATTATTCTGGAAAAACTAAGTTTACTCCCATTCATGTTTCTGATTTTTCAGATATAATTTTTAATATAATCCAAAAAAGAATGAACGGTGAAACAATAGAGTGTATTGGCCCAGAAATCATTTCCTTTAAAGAAATAATTATAAAAATTTTAAAATCAATAAATAAAAAACGGTTGCTTCTGTCAATCCCTTTAGCTTTAGCTAAAGTTAATGCAAGAATATTGCAATTGATGCCTAACCCACTATTAACCATGGACCAGTTAAAACTTCTTAGATATGATAATATAGCATCAGGAAAAAATAAAACAAACTTTGATATTAATATGCAAGCAAATAAAAAATTTGATTTTGAAATAAGTAAGTATAGTTATAATTGGACTAGTGGAGGTCAATATTCAAAAATGAAAATTGATAAAAATAATTAATGTTGACGAATATCATCTATCTCCTTGTATTTATAATTTTAGCTTTTGTACTTTCTATTGCAGTCAAAGCCATAACAAGAGGTGTCGAGGCAAAACAAATAATTAAAGAAGAAAATAATTTAGAAATTGATGTTGAGAACAAAAATCTGAATTCAGAAATTGTTAAACAAATTAAAGAACTAAACGATTTACATAATAATGGAATAATTGATAATGAGGAATTCAAAAAAGCGAAAGAAAAGATACTTAAATAACTAGGCGGACTTTATTTTTTTTTCAATAAATTTCGGAACATCATCTTCTTTGTCGTCAACTTCCTCTTTTTTTCCTTTAGGCTGAAAAACTATCATAAGATGCAAAGGACAATATGAAAATTTTTCAATAGTTTTTCTTCCACAAAAAGAAGAGTCTTTTTCATCTGGATGACCCTCCATATATTTACAAGTATGTTCGCTTAATTCTTCTAAATGAAGATTTTTAGCAGGTTCAAAATTTTTATCTAATAGGAGTGACCGAAATCTGTGTTTTCTACTTGTCTTTTTTTGAAAATTATTAACGTTATCTGATGTAACAGAATTATTCTTAGCTATTGAAGGTCTTGTTTTAATTTTGGCAGATAAATTTAATCTATGAGCTTTTCCTATCACAGCATTTCTACTTACACCTCCAAGAATTTCAGCGATTTGACTTGCTGTTTGACCTTTACCCCAAAGATCTCTCAATTTGCTTACTTTTTGATCTGTCCAGCTCATATTACTATATTTAGTATACTTTAATATATTTACAACACGATATAGAAATCACAATTGTCAAGCTTTAACAAGCTTTTTTTATTGTTTTTTAACAAATATTAAAAAAAAAGTTTATTAATAATTACTTATGGTTGAATTACAGAAAAAATATCAAATTGGATTAAGAAGATTTGGAATTATAAACTGGATAGGAACTTATTCTTTATTCAAAAAAGAAGTTTTTAGATTTTTAACAGTTTCTGGACAGACGTTGTTTGGCCCAATATTAACTAGTATATTGTTTTTAACTGTTATCTCTTTAGCAATAGGAGATCAAAGGGCTGATGTATTGGGAGTTCCATACATAAAATTTTTAGCAAGTGGTTTAATAATGATGCAAGTAATTCAACAAAGTTTTGCACATTCTAGCTCTTCATTAATGATGGGTAAAATGATGGGTACAATTACTGATATTGTACATAGCCCACTATCAGCCTTGGAAGTAGTGTTTGCAATAACATTTGCTTCTGCTGTGAGAGGTTTGTTGATTGCTTCTGCTTCAACTTTAATATTTATTTTTTTTATAGACCTATCAATACAAAATTTTTTATTGTGGTTTATTTATTTGTTTTTAGGTGGGCTATTTATGGGGTCACTAGGGATAATTGTAGGTTTGTATGCTGACAAATTTGATCAAATGAGTACAATTACAAACTTTATAATAGTACCCTTGAGCTTTTTAAGTGGTACTTTTTATAGTATCGAAAGATTGCCTGATTTTTTGAGAATAGTAAGTAATTATAATCCCTTTTTTCATATGATAGATGGATTTAGATACTCATTTATAGGTCAACTAGATGGTTCAGTAACATTTGGAATAGTTTTATTAACAATTTTAAGTTTAGTTATTGCATATATCTCATACTTTCTAATTCATATAGGTTATAAAATTAAATCATAATTTAAAATGAGTTCATTAGCTAACAATTATAAAAGAAGAGATTTATCTTTTAGTAAAGGCAAAGGTTCTTTTTTGTATACAAAAAAAGGTATAAAGTTTTTAGATTTTGTTCAGGGCATTGCCGTTAATTCGTTAGGCCACACCAATCCAACTTTAGTAAAGGCAATAAATAAACAATCAAAAAAACTTTGGCATGTCTCAAATTCCTTCAATATTCCTGAGGGAGAAGAGCTTGCAAAAAAATTAACAAAAAAAACTTTTGCTGATGCTGTATTTTTTCAAAATAGTGGGGCAGAGGCTACAGAGGCTGCTATAAAAGTTGCTAGAAGATATTTTTATTCAATAGGGCAAGCAAAAAAGAACAGAATTCTTTGTATCAAGAATTCTTTTCATGGAAGAACTATTGCTGCAATAAATGCAAGTGGGTCTAAAAAAATGGTAGAAGGATTTGGTCCAAAAGTTGGAGGATTTGACCATTTTAAATTTGGTAACCATAATGAGCTTAAAAGAAAAATTACGAGTAAAACTGCTGCTATAATGATTGAACCAATAATGGGTGAGGGAGGCATTAAAGTAATACCAACTTGGTGTTTAAAGGAAATTAGAAAGATTTGTAATAAGAAAAAAATTCTGCTTATTTTAGATGAAGTTCAGTGTGGAATTGGAAGATCTGGCAAATTTTTTTCATACGAATATGCAAATATAAAGCCAGATATAGTTCCAATTGCAAAAGGAATTGGAGGTGGATTCCCAATAGGAGCGGTATTGATGACAAAAAAAGTTTCTAAAGCTATGGTTCCAGGCACACATGGATCTACTTTTGGTGGAAACCCTCTAGCAATGTCTGTTGGTAATGCCGTGATGGATGAAATTTTCAAAAAAGGCTTTCTTTCAAAAGTAAAAAGTAATTCAAAATATTTTATTTCAGAATTAAATAAAATTAAAAATAAATTTCCTAATATTATTAAAGAAATAAGAGGAACAGGATTAATTTTAGGAATACAGTTACATCATGACCAGACAAAATTTATACAAAGTTTAACGAAAAATAAATTATTAACGATCAGAGCAGCTGAAAATGTTATAAGAATTTTGCCCCCGTTAAATGTTGTTAAAAAAGAAATAAATATGGCTTTAAAAATAATAAATAAAGTTTGTGATGGATACAAAAATTAATGAAAAATTTTCTTCATATTAGAGATATTCCCGTAAGAGATTTAAAAAAAATTATTTCTGATGCAAAAAATAGAAAAGCTAAAAGAAAAAGATTAAATACTCTTGATCCTGACAAAGATGCACCTTTAAAAGGTAAAATTCTTTTGCAGATGTTTGAAAAATCTAGCCTAAGAACTAGATTAAGTTTTTATTTAGCTATTAAACAATTGGGTGGAGGATCTTTAACTTTAAGACCTGAAGAATTACATTTAAAAACTGGTGGAGAAAGTATAGCTGATACATCTAAGATTTTATCAACTTATGGCAATGCTTTTATGTTAAGAACTGATTCTGATAAAAAGCTTGATGAATTTAAGAAATATTCGAATATACCAATAATCAATGGATTAAGCCCATCTTCACATCCCACTCAAGTCTTATCAGATATTTTTACAATCCAGGAAATTAAAAAGAAAAGTATTTCAAAATTAAAATTATGTTGGATAGGTGATGCTAACAACAATATGATGAATAGCTTAATAGAAGCTTGTATAAAATTCTCTATCAAGTTAAATATTGCCTGCCCTAATAGCTATCAACCAAATAAAGCGCTTATTTCTTTAATAAAAAAACAAAAAGGAAAAATAAAAATTTATATTAAAAAAGAACTAGCTATTAAAAATTCTGATGTTGTTATGACAGACAAAATCATTTCATTAAATGATAAAGTTAATAAAAAAAAGAAACTTAATTCTTTTAAAAATTTTAAAGTGGACACAAAAACTATGAATTTAGCCAAGAAAGATGCAATATTTCTACATTGCCTACCAAGAGGAAATGAAGTTACAGAAGAAGTATTTCTTGGCAAGAAATCTAAAGTCTGGCAACAAGCTCTAAATAGAGTTTATGTTCAGAAGAGTATCTTATTATATTGTTTTGGTAAATTAAGGTAGTTGCAAAGGACTATCAGCATTAGCATTCATATAAAGAATTACTGAAGCTCTATCTTTCTCTTTTTTTAATCCTGCAAAAGCCATCTTAGTACCTTTTATATAAGAAGCAGGCTTTATTAAAAAACTATTCATTTCTTGGAAAGTCCAATCTTTACCAAATGCTATTAAGGCTTTTGAGTATTTATAATCTTCTAGGGCACCCATATTTCTACCTAAGACGTTGTAAAGTGCAGGACCAATATTATTTCTTCCACCTTTTTTAATAGAATGACATGCGCTACATTTCTTGAAAACTTTTTTTCCATGATCAACACTTCCCATCGCTAACAAAGCGGCTATATCCACAGTTTCAACAGTAGCGGAAGTCTTTGTACTATCCGTTTCAGCAAATTCAACTTTATAGGCTGACTTACTAGGCTTCTCTACATAATAGATAATGTCTGAAATCTTAGTTATTCCAAATATAACAACAAAAATAACTACGATTGCCGCAATAATTTTATTAATTTCAAATGAGTCCATGATTTTTAATTATTATCCTCGTATAACATGTTAAACAAAAAAAATACTAAATTTAAATTTAAATATTGCGTCTGAAAGACGCATAATACTTACTTTTATGAGCAATACAGTAATTTTAATTCCATCCAGATTAGCTGCTACAAGGCTACCAAATAAACCTTTATTAAAAATTAATAATATTTCAATTATCAATCATGTTTACAAAATTGCAAAATCATCACTCATTGGAGAAAGCTATGTTGCAACAGGTGATAAAGAAATATTTGAGGAAGTGATCAAACATGGAGGAAAATGTATTCTAACTAAAAAGGATCATAAAACTGGAACTGACAGAATTTTTGAGGCCTATCAAGAGTTAAATGATGACAATATTGATTATATAATAAATCTTCAAGGAGATGAACCTATGCTTGATATTGAGGATGTTAATAATCTTCTTAAAAATACTATTGAAAAAAAATCTAAAATTTCAACATTAGCCTGTCAAATTGAAGATGAAAAATTATTCTTAAATAAAAATATCGTAAAAGTAACCACAAAAGATCAAATTAATCAAAGTAATCTTTCAACAGCAACATCATTCATGAGAGAGATTAATAATACAAAAAAAAATATTTACCATCATATTGGAATTTATATTTACAATGTTTCATATTTAGAAAAATTTGTTCAATTAGAGCAAACTCAGAATGAAAAATCTCAAAAATTAGAACAATTAAGACTAATGGATAACAATATTGAAATAAATGTTGGATTAGCAAAAACTAAACCAATTGGTGTGGATACAGCTGAAGATTATCTAGAAATAAAAAAAATAATGGAATATAAAAATTAAATTATGAAAATTGCTTACCAAGGTGTTGCAGGAAGTTACAGTGAAAGTTGTGCTAAAAAAATGTATCCAGAGAGTGAAACAATACCTTGTAAAACTTTTGATGAATGTTTTGAAAGGTCTAGTGAAGATAATTCAATTAAATCTTTAATTCCAGAATCAAACAAAACAACTGGAAATATTGGTGTTGAATATTTAATTTTTAAATACAGATTAAATATTTATGCTGAACATTTTTTTCCAATCAATCATAATCTTTTAGGTTTAAAAGACTCAAAAATAGAGGATATAAAAGATGTTTATTCTCATGCTCAAGCTTTAAGTCAATCTTCAAATTTTATTAAGAAAAAAAAATTTATAGAGAATGTAAGAGCAGATACAGCAGGTTCAGCTAAATTTGTGTCAAAGACCAAAGACAAATCCAAAGCTGCCATAGCTTCAAGTCTTAGTGCAGAAATATATGGTCTTAAAATTTTACAAGAAAATGTCCAAGATGATAAAGACAATGTGACTAGATTTTTATTGCTTGGAAAAGATATTTTTCAGCCAGATTTTTCTGATGATAATCATATAACATCAATATTATTTAAGTTAAAAAGCAAACCTGCAGCTCTTTATTCTGCGCTTTCAGGATTTGCAATAAATGGAGTTAATATGAGTAAATTACAAAGTTTTCCTGAAAAGAACTCATTTTCTTCGTATTTTTTTCTATGTGATATTGATGGACATATAGAATCTCCTAAAATCAAAAACTCACTTGAGGAATTGGGTCTCCATTGTCAAGATATGCACGTTTTAGGTGTTTATAAATCTGATAAATTTAGACAAAAATAAATTTATAACTTTCTTGTAGAATAGAAATTTTTATTGATATAATAAAGTTGGAGGCCAATCAGGTGGTGTTACCACAAATCCCCCAGGATCGAAAGATAGCAAGGGTAGTGAGTATTTTCCAGGTTGGTTGGTCTCCTTAAAAATGACAGAAAATTCGAAAGTACTAGCTTTAAAATACAGACCTCAAGTATTTGAGGATTTAATTGGTCAAGAGATTATTGCTGAAACAATTAAAAATTCAATAATTTCAGACAAGTCACCTAATGCATTCTTGTTTACAGGTATTAGAGGAGTAGGAAAAACAACGTTCGCAAGAATAGTTGCAAAATCATTAAATTGTGAGCATGGAATTGAAAACATGTGTAAGAAAAAATGTAGTAACTGTGATGCAATTACAAACTCAAATCATATTGATGTTTTGGAAATGGATGCTGCAAGTAAGACCGGCGTTGATGATGTTAGAGAACTTATTGAATTTTCAAGATATGGACCAACAACCGCTAAATATAAAATATTTATTATTGATGAGGTTCATATGTTAAGTAAGCAAGCATTTAATGCACTTTTAAAAACATTAGAGGAACCACCAAAATATTTAAAATTTATTTTTGCAACAACCGAAATCAAAAAAATTCCTGTAACAGTAATATCGAGATGTCAACGTTTTGATCTCTCTAGAGTGAAATCTGAAGAGCTTTTTAATTATATAAAAATGATTAAAGACAAAGAAGGCGGTAAAGTTTCTGATGAAGCTTTAAAATTAATTGTTAAAATTTCAGAAGGATCTGTTAGAGATGCATTATCTTTGTTAGACCGTGGACTTGTAGCCAATCAAAATGATGAGGAATTAAATTTAGATAAAGCACAAAGTATTTATGGATATTTTGATAAAAGTTCTCTGATAGAATTAATACAAAATCTGTTTAGTGGTGATGAAAAGAAGGTATTTGAGTTGTATAGAAAAATTTATGACTCTGGTGTAGATCCCAAAATTTTTTTGAATGATTTTCTTGAGGTTTTATATTACCTAAAAAATATTAATTTTATAAAATTAGACGGAAATAATTTTTCTTTAAATGATCAAGATTTTAGTAATCTTTCCACAATATCTGAAAATTTAGATTCAAAGGACATAATCCTTTTTTGGCAATTTACACTTGATACAATTGAGGAAATTAACATAGTTTCAAATCCAAATTTATCAGTTGAAATGTTCCTTTTCAGATTAATGAGAATAATAGGTTTTAAGGAGAAAGATATTGAGGAAAGCTTTACTGGAAAAAATCCTGATATTTTAATTAAAGAAACTGAAAAAAAAATTATAAGCAAAACAATAGATCAAATCAAAAATGTTTCACAACAAGAAAAAATTGAACCAAATTTAAATAAAGATGAAGTAATTAATGAACTTAAAATAGATTCATTTGAAAGTTTGATAAATTTATGTACGGACAGAAAAGAAGCTAAGCTTAAATATGAGCTTGAAACTAATATAAATCTAGTTTCATTCTCTGAGGGTTTAATAGAAATATCTTTTAATGAAAACTTAGACAAAGACTTTATTAAAAATCTATCTAACAAACTGTACGAATGGACATCCAAGAGATGGATTATCTCTCTTTCAAAAAACCAAGGACAAATTTCAAAAAAAGAAAAAAATAAAATTGACGAGAAAAAAATATTTGATGATGTTAAAAAGTCTGAAACATATAAAAAAGTGATCGAAGCATTTCCTGATGCAGAATTAATAAATGTTGAGTCAAAAGAGGATTAAAATGACAGATTTTTCAAAATTAATGGAAAAAGCTAAAGAAATTGAGAGCAAAATGAAAGAAAGCCAAGAAAACATTAAAAAGATCGAGGTTGAAGGTGTCTCTGGAGCTAATGATGTAAAGGTTACCCTAAATGGAGAGGGCACTATGATTTCAATTAAACTTAGTGAAAATGTTTTAAAAGAAGAAAAAGTAATATTAGAAGATCTCATTACTGCTGCTCATAATAACGCAAAATCACAACTTAAATCAAAAACAGCAGAGGAAATTTCTAAGGCCTCTGGAAATTTTGGAATTCCTGGATTTAAGTGGCCTTTATAATTTAAATGCAAAATATTCCTGAAATAGATAATTTAATTAAACTAATTTCAAAACTACCGGGGTTAGGACCTAAGTCTGCTAAAAGAATAATTTTAAAAATGATTAATAACCGACAAGAATTACTTAAGCCTTTGGCCCAAAATTTGAGCGAAGTTTTTAAAAATATTGTTAGATGTAAAATTTGCGGAACATTAAAGCCTAATACAATTGAGTGTAGTTATAATAATTGCGAAATAGTAGAAAAAAAATATAATAAAATTTGTGTTGTAGAAAATATTTCAGATCAGTGGGCAATAGAAAGTTCTTCAATTTTTCAAGGCTACTTCCATATTTTAGGAGGGACCCTCTCAAACAATAATAATAGTAATAGAGAGGACTTGCTTATTAATTCTCTTATAGAAAGAATAAATAAAGATGATATTGAAGAAGTAATTTTAGCAACTAGCGCAACTGTAGAAGGTCAAACTACTGCATTTTATATTCAAGATAGTCTAAAAAAAACTGATGTCAAAGTTTCAAAACTAGCCCAAGGTTTACCTGTAGGTGGAGAAATCGAAAATTTAGATGATGGTACCCTTATATCTGCATTTAAAAATAGAAAAAAGATAGAGGCTTAGTTAGCTTTTTTTAATTAATCTGTTTAAGTGCAAGAGAGGTTCTGTATAGCCAGAAGGCTGTGACTTTCCATGAAAAATTAATTCACATGCTGCTTTAAAAGCAATAGATTTATCATACTCTGGTGACATACTTTCATAGTAAGAGTCATCTTCATTCTGTTTATCTACAACTTTTGCCATTTTTTTTAAAATTTCAAGAACCTGTCTATTCGAACATAAGCCATGATGAAGCCAATTGGCAATATGTTGAGATGAAATTCTTAAGGTTGCTCTATCTTCCATTAATCCAATATCATTTATATCTGGGACTTTGGAACAACCTATACCTTGATCAATCCATCTGACTACATAACCTAAAATAGTTTGAGCAGAATTAGAAATTTCAGTATTAATTTCATCGACAGACCAATTAGGGCGATCTGCTATTGGAATAGTAAGAAGATCAGATAACTTTGACGGTTCTCTTTTTAATATTGCTTTTTGTTTTTCAAAAACATTTACTTCATGATAGTGCATAACATGCAATGCAGCGGCAGTTGGGGAAGGAACCCAAGCACAATTTGCGCCAGCATTCACATGTCCAATTTTTTGTTCCATCATTTCGTTCATTTTATCAGGCATGGCCCACATTCCTTTACCTATTTGAGCAAGTTCTGAAAACCCGCATTTTAAGCCTATATCTACATTATTATCTTCATAGGTTTTAATCCACTTAGACTCTTTCATGTCTCCTTTTTTGATCATTGGTCCGGCTTCCATTGAAGTGTGCATCTCATCACCAGTTCTATCTAAAAATCCAGTGTTGATAAAAAATACTCTATCTTTAAGTGTTCTAATACATTCTTTAAGGTTTGCAGATGTTCTTCTTTCTTCATCCATAATTCCACACTTAATTGTGTTTTTTTCCAATTTTAAAACTTCTTCAACTTTTGTAAAAATTAAATTAGCAAATTCTGTTTCCTCTGGACCATGCATTTTTGGTTTAACAATATAAATTGACCCTTTTCTCGAATTACCTTTTCTTTTTAAATCATGAATACAAGCTGCTGAGGTTATGAAGGCATCCATTATTCCTTCAGGAACTTCTGACCCATCATTTAAAGTTATTGCAGGATTTGTCATTAAGTGTCCAACATTTCTCACAAGCAAAAGACTTCTTCCGTGAAGTTTTAACTTTTCACCATTCATTGAAATATAACTTCTATCTGGATTAAGTTTTCTTTCTAATTCTTTACCATTTTTCTCAAATATTGATTTTAAATTTCCTTTCATCAATCCTAGCCAATTTCTATAACAAGTTACTTTATCTTCAGCATCTACTGCGGCTACACTATCTTCATGGTCACAAATTGTTGAAACAGCGGACTCAATTATAATATCACTTATGCCAGCCGCATCTCTAGCAGCACTAAATGCTCTAGGATTAATAATTATTTCAAGATGAAGATTATTATTTTTTAATATTATAGCATTTGGTTTGGCCGCATCTCCTCTATGACCAATAAACTTCTCTAAATCTGATAAATTATATTCTTTATTTTCTTTAAAAATTGTCAGTTTTTTATTATTTACTGCTAAACTAGTAATATCTTTCCAGTGAAGATCATTTATTGGAAAATATTTATTCAAAAAGTTTCTAGTGTATTTAATAACTTCTTGTCCTCTTAAAGGGTCGTATTTTTCACTTCCACTTTCTTCTGACTCTATTATATTTGATCCATAAAGGCTGTCATATAAGCTTACCCACCTTGCATTTGCTGCATTCAAGCTATATCTAGAGTTCATTATTGGAACAACTAATTGTGGTCCTGCTATATAAGATATTTCTTCATCTAAATTTTTAGTTGATATTTTAAAATCTTCACCTTCTTTTTTTAAATAACCTATTTCTTCCAAAAAATTTTTATATTTATTATAGTCAATCTTGTGGTCTCTATTTTTTTTATGCCACAGATCTATTTCTTGTTGTAATGTTTCTCTGATTTCGAGTAATTTTTTATTTTTAGGTGCTAATTCATGCACCACTTTGTCAAAGCCTTTCCAGAACTCGTCAGGACTAACATTAGTATCCAGTAAAAGCTCATTTTTGACAAAATCAGCTAGTTCTTTTGCTACAGATAAGTTGTGGATTTTGATGTATTGCTCTCTCATAAATTGAAAATCTTATAATAAATTGTCATTTTTGCGCAATCAAAATTACTTATTTTAACAATTTATTGCCTTTTTTGTTTATAATACATACTTTAAATGAAAAATTACCTAAATTTTGAGACAGATATCAAAAATCTTGAGGAGGAATTAGATAAACTAAAAGACCCCTATAATCAGGAGGGATTATCTGAAGTTGACACATCAAAAATAAGCAAAGTTGAAGAAGAAATAAATGAAAAGTTAGAGAAAATTTATTCTAACTTAGATCCATGGCAGACAGCATTAGTTGCTCGCCATGAAGATAGACCTAAAGCAAAATTTTTTGTTGAAAATCTATTTGATGATTTTATCCAACTTTCTGGAGATAGATATTATGGTGAGGACAAAGCTGTTATAGCTGGTTTTGCAAAATTCGATGGTAAATCTGTTTTAGTAATTGGTCAGGAAAAGGGGTCAGACCTTAATAAAAGAATAGATCATAACTTTGGAATGATGAGACCAGAGGGTTACAGAAAAACAATAAGACTTATGGAGCTAGCTAATAAATTTAAAATTCCAATTATTTCTATTGTAGATACTCCAGGAGCATATCCAGGAGTTGGTGCAGAGGAAAGAGGTCAAGCTGAAGCAATAGCAAAATCTATTGAATGTTCAATGAAATTAACGGTACCCACAATAGCAATTATAATTGGCGAAGGAGGGTCTGGCGGAGCAATAGCTTTAGCATCATCTAATAAAGTAATTATGCTTCAAAACGCAATATACTCTGTCATTTCTCCAGAAGGATGTGCTACCATTTTATGGAGAGATCCAAAAAAAACTTTAGAGGCTGCAACTGCAATGAAAATGTCATCTAGCGATCTTTTAAAATTAAATATAATTGATGAAATAATTCCAGAGCCAGTTGGAGGCGCTCATCGAGATAAAGATTTAATATTGGATAATGTAAGAGACTCATTAAAGAAAAATTTAGATTTTTTTGAGACAATGGATAAAGATGAAATTCTTACTCATAGAAAAAATAAATTTTTGTCAATTGGAAGAAATAAAGGATTTATAACACAATCAGATGATAGAAATGATCTATCTATGAAGGCAAGTGTACTTGAAAATATTAATCAAAACTTTAAAAAGAATTCTAAAATTTATTATGGCGTATCTGCTGTAGCTTTATTAATTTTACTTTTGAGTATTGTTTTATAAAGCACCGTGGCAATGTTTATATTTCTTTCCAGAATTACAAGGGCAGGGTTCATTTCTTCCAATTTTTTTTGTTGAAAGCTCGTCAAATTTTTTACTTAAATTTTTATTATTTTGTTCTTCTTGGCTATTTTCTATGAGTTTTAAATTAAACAAAATTGTAATTAAATCATACTTAATTTTACTTAATAAATTTTCAAAAAGTGTAAATGCTTCTTTCTTATATTCTACTAAAGGATCTCTTTGTCCATAAGATCTCAAACCAATTACTTGTCTTAATTGTTCTAAATATTGAATATGTAATTTCCAATTTTGATCAATTAGTTGTAAAAATATTCTTTTTTCTATTTCATTATATTGTTCTTCATTTAACATTTTTATTCTCTCCTCTCTTGAACTGTTAAATTTATTTTTTACTTTTTCTTCAAATGCCTTATTTTCAAGATCAACTAATTCATTAATTTCACTTTCTTCAAATGATTTGCCAAATAAAGATTTTAATTGCATATTAATTTCATTTGATCCTGCACTAGCTAACTTTTTTGTTTTCTTAAGTTTCAAATCATCAATAATTTCATCTAGAAAATTTTCAGAATATTGCTTAGAGTCTTTATTTTCTATTACTTCATTTCTTTGTGAAAATATTACTTGCCTTTGATCGTTTAAAACATTATCAAACTTCAGTAGAGTTTTTCTAATATCAAAATTTCTTGCTTCAACTTTTTGTTGTGCTCTTTCTAATGCTTTATTTATCCATGGATGATCTATACTTTCTCCATCTTTAAGTCCAAGTTTTTCAAGTATATTATTCATAGATTCTGAACCAAATATTCTCATTAAATCGTCCTCTAAACTTACATAAAATATAGAACTACCTTCATCACCTTGTCTGCCTGATCTTCCTCTTGCTTGATTGTCTACTCTCCTACTTTCCATTCTTTCTGTACCAATAACAAATAATCCTCCCAATTTTTTTATTTCAGCTTTATCACTCTCATCCTGGCCTCCCAATTTGATATCAACACCCCTTCCCGAAATACTAGTCGTAATTATTATTGAGTTTCTTTTTCCAGCATCTGCAATAATTTCAGCTTCTCTCTGGTGATTTTTTGCATTTAAAACTGTGTGTTTTATATTTTTTTTATCTAATAAGTTTGAGAAGTGTTCAGACTTATTTATACTTGATGTGAAAACTAATAATGGCTGACCTTTTGCGTTACATTCAACAATCTTGCTAATTATTGCCTCATCTTTTTCATTACTAGTTCTAAATATTTGATCATTCGAATCTTCTCTTATCATCTGCTTATTAGTTGGAATTGACACTACTGGTAGATTATAAATTTCAAAAAACTCCTCTGATTCTGTTAACGCTGTACCAGTACATCCAGCTATTTTTTTATAAAGTTTAAAGAAATTTTGGTAGGTAATAGATGCTAAAGTTTGATTTTCAGCATTAATTGTTAAACTTTCTTTTGCCTCTAGACTTTGATGTAGACCATCACCAAACCTCCTTCCTGGCAGTTGTCTACCTGTTTGTTCATCGATTATTATTATTTGCCCATCTTTTACAATGTAATCTCTCCCACTCTGAAAAAGATGGATTGCGCGTAATGATTGATTAACTAAATGAACAATATGAAGGTTTTCTGGATCATAAAAATTTTTATTTTTAAGTATTCCAGCATTTGAAAATATATTTTCAACATTATCCACACCTTTATTAGTCAATAAAATATTTCTATCCTTTTCATCTATTTCAAAATCCTCTTCTTTTAAATTTTTTACTAATTTATCAACAGCTATATATTGATTAGTTTTATCTTCTGTTGCTCCTGAAATTATTAGAGGTGTTCTTGCCTCATCAATTAAACAGGAATCAATTTCATCAACAATCGCATATTTATGTTCTCTTTGAACCATGGACTCTTTCGAAAATTTCATATTATCTCTTAAATAATCGAAGCCCAATTCACTATTAGTAGAATAAGTTATATCCTTTAAATAATTTTCTTTTCGCTCCGAGTCATCTTGTCCAGTATTAATATATCCACAGGTTAAACCTAGAAACTCATAAATTTTACCCATATTTTCACTATCTCTCTTGGCTAAATAATCATTTACAGTTACTATATGGACACCTTTTTTTTCTAGAGCGTTAAGGAAAGCAGCAAGAGCTATGGTTAATGTTTTACCTTCTCCAGTTTTCATTTCTGCAATTTTATTCTCATGGATTACAACACCACCAATTAGCTGAACGTCAAAGTGTCTTTCTTTTCTAATTCTTTTAGAAGCTTCTCTCACCATTGAAAAAGCTACAGGCAGTACTTCATTTAGACTTTTACCATTTTTAATTTCTTCAATTAGCTTATCAGTTTTTTTTGGAAACATTTCGTCAGGTAAATTTTCTAATTCCTTTTCCAGGAGATTAACTTTATTGACTATTTGTTGAATTCGGCCTAGTTCCTTTTCATTTCCGCTTTTGATAAGCTTTAAAAATATATTAAGTGGGTTGAACATTTTGATATAAAATTAAATATTAGAAATATATAGTAATTAATTAATTATTTTAAATATCATGAAATTTAACATAAACAATTTTTTAAATACTAGCAGTCAAAGGTCTAAAATTGTTGATTTTCAGGATTTAGATCATATTGATGGAGTTTCAATTTCTGCAGTCAGTGCTGGTTTATACAAATTTAAGAGAGATGAATTAGTTTTATTTTATTTTAGAGATGGTGCAAATTATGCCTCCGTATACACCCAATCAAAGTTAATATCAGAAAATATAAAATGGAATAAAAAAATTAAATCAAAAAAAATATTTGCATTATTAGTTAACACTAGAAATGCCAATGCATTAACAGGCCAAGAAGGCTATGACGCTTTGAAGAAAATTTCTATAGACTTATCCTCAAAATTAACTCAGATACAGAAAAGAGATGAAGATGCTCCAAAACAAATTTCTTCAAAAGAAATACTTTTTGGTTGTACAGGTACTATAGGCGAGGTATTTCCATTAGAAAAAATTAAAACTTCATTACCAGAATTAGTCGAGAAAATAAAATATACACAAAATAAATTAATCTGGATGAAAGCTGCGATGGGTATAATCACAACAGATTTAAAACCCAAAGTATCAATGGCTGAAACAAAAATTGGTTCATCGACAGTTAAAGTTTATGGAATTGCAAAAGGCTCAGGCATGATTTATCCAAATATGGCAACTACATTGGGTTATGTATTTACTGATGCAACCTTATCCTCATCAGTTTTAAACGATGTCTTAAAAAATAACATAAAGACGACGTTCAATGCAATTTCATGTGATGGTGACACAAGTACAAATGATATGGTTTCTATATTTTCAACAAATAAAGTTAATCATTCAGAAATTAAAAAATATAGTGATAGTAGACTTAAAAATTTTAACAAGGCAGTTCATGAAGTTTTATTAAATTTAGCCAAGCAAGTTGTTTCTGATGGAGAAGGAGCTTCTAAATTTATTTCTATCAATTGTATTAATTGCAAAACAGAAAAAGAAGCAAAAAATATATCTTTTAAAATAGCAAACTCATTATTAGTTAAGACAGCAATTGCGGGAGAAGATCCAAACTGGGGAAGAATAGCTATGGCAATTGGAAATAGTGACTCTAAAATTAATGAACAAAAATTATCTATTTCTTTTGGACCTTATAAAATTTTTCATAAGGGATCTTTATACAAATCCTATGATGAAAAGAAAGTTATGGAATACATGAAAGGCCAATCAATTGAAATAGAAGTTGATATTGGTCAGGGAGTTAAAAAATTTAAATCTTATACTATGGATTTAACAAAAAAATATATTGAAATTAATGCAGATTATAGGACATAACTATATTGAAATTTCATAGATTAATATTTAAATAATAAATATGATCAAGTATTTGCTAAAATGTAAGGATTGTAAGCAAGAATTTGAAAGTTGGTTTGGTGCCTCTAATGAATACGATAGATTGCTCAAATTAAAACTTTTAAATTGTCAATCCTGTGAGTCAATAAATGTTGAAAAGTCCTTGATGACTCCTAACTTATTGAATACCAAGAAAAAAGAAAATTTAAAAGAAATAAAAAAATATAAAGATGTTCGAAAAAAACTTTCCGACTACAAAAAATTTGTAAAAGCTAATTTTGAGTATGTAGGAGAAAATTTTACGTACAAAGCAAGATCAATTCATTACGATAAAAAGAAACCAAAAAAAGGTATTTATGGTAGTGCTTCTCTTAAAGATGTTAAAGAATTAAGAGAAGAAGGGATAGAAACTGATATTATTCCATGGATTGAAGAAGATAAAAATTAAACTTTCTTGAATTTTGAAATATAATTTACAGACTTGTCGGATGTTACTGACCATTTATTTAAGATAGGGTTAAAAGTCATTCCATCAATTTGTTTTAATTTTAAAGAATTTTTTTTACAAACATCTGTTAAATACTCAGGTTTAACAAATTTTTCCCAATCATGAGTACCTATTGGAAGCCATTTTAAAACATACTCAGCACCTACAATCGCAAATAAGTAAGATTTAAGAGTTTTATTCAAGGTTGCAATAAACATCACACCTGATTTTTTTAAAAATTTTGAACTTTCTTTAATAAAAAAATCGACATCTTCGACGTGTTCAACAATTTCCATATTCAAAATTATATCAAATCTTTTTTTAATTTTTAAATTTTCAGGAGAAGAATTATAATATTTGATTTTAAGTTTACTTTTTTTTAAATGATATTTAGCTACCTGTATATTTTTATTAGAAGCATCTATACCAACAACATCCCCTCCTAGTTTTGCCATAGGTTCTGAAAGTAGTCCACCACCACATCCAATATCTAGAATGCTTAAGCCTTTAAAAGGTTCATGCTCATTTTTAATTTTAAACTCAGATACAATTTTATCTCTTATGTATTTGATTCTTATAGGGTTAAATTTATGTAATGGCTTAAATTTTCCATTAGGATCCCACCATTCCTCAGCTATTTTTGAAAATTTTTCTATTTCTTTTTTATTTATTGTGTTATTTTTCATTGTTTATTGACATTACAATCAAGATGTATTTTATCAATATATTTTAATTTATATTAAAAGAAATTATCAATGAAAATAATTGTATTAAAATTTGGAGGTACTTCAGTTGGTACAACTGATAAAATTAAAAATGTAGCTAAGATTATTGCTAAATATAAAAAAAAATACAATGTGATTGTACTGTCCTCAGCAATGAGTGGTGTGACAAATAATTTAATAAATTTATCCAAAAAAATTAGCAAAAATTTTTCAGATTCAGAGTATGATGTTCTGGTTTCATCAGGAGAACAAGTATCCTGTGCTTTAATTTCAGGAGAATTAATTAATAAAGGTTTCAATTCAAGATCTTGGATGTCATGGCAAATCCCGATCATTACTGATGGAAAGTATAAATTTTCAAGAATTAATAAAATTAACAAGAGTCAAATCGTAAGTTATTTAAAAAAAGGAGGGATTCCTATAATTACAGGATTTCAAGGTATTAATAATAAAAATAGAATAACTACTATTGGCAGAGGCGGCACAGATGCAAGTGCAATTATGTTTGCAAAATTTTTCAATGCTGAAAAATGTATAATATACACAGATGTGGATGGTGTTTATTCTACAGATCCAAATAAACTTAAGTCAGCTAAAAAAATAAAAATTATATCTTATGAAGAAATGCTAGAAATGGCATCACTTGGAGCTAAAGTTATGCAGCCTCATTCAATTCAAGATGCAAGGTTGAACAGGGTAGATATAGAGGTGAGATCTTCCTTCACAGATAATGAAGGTACTTTAATAACGAAAAGAAAAAATATAATAAACAATAAGATTATAACTGGTATTTCAAATACATCTAATGATGCCAAAGTCACTCTTTTAGGTGTAAAAGATAAACCAGGTATTGCAGCGTCTATTTTTAAACCTTTATCTGAAAATTCTATAAATGTAGATATGGTAGTACAAAATATTTCTGCCAATGGAAAGGAAACTGACTTAACTTTCACAATAAAATCAGATGATCTAAACAAAACAAAAAAAATTATCATGCAAAATAAAAAAATAAATTTTAGAGATTTGATATTTGATAAAAGTGTATCAAAAGTTTCAATCATTGGAGTTGGAATGGTTACTACTCCTGGAGTTACTTATAGAATGTTCCAGTCACTTGCTAATCAAAAAATAAACATTCAAGTAATATCTACTTCAGAAATAAAAATTTCTGTGTTGATAGATAAAAAGAATGTACGAAAAGCTATATCTTCTCTTCACAAAGAATTTAAATTAAATAAATAATTTATGAACATTAGACCCTTTAGAGAAATAAAAAGAAGAAAAACAAAAGAAATTAATGTTGGTAGTATAAAAGTTGGAGGAGATAATCCAATTTCTGTTCAATCAATGACCAATACTTTAACGAAAGATGTTAAAGAAACAGTAAATCAAATCAAGCAAATTGAAGAAGCGGGAGCTGATATTGTAAGAGTTTCATGTCCAGATCAAGACTCAACGAAAGCTCTTAAAGATATTATTAAAAATACTTCTATACCAATAGTTGCTGACATTCACTTTCATTACAAAAGAGCAATAGAGGCGGCAGAGAGTGGTGCTGCTTGTCTTAGAATTAACCCTGGAAATATTGGAGATAAAAATAAAATTAAAGAAGTAATTTCTGCTGCAAAAAATAATAATTGCTCAATTAGAATTGGTGTTAATGCTGGATCTTTAGAAAAAGACTTATTAGAAAAATATAAAGAACCTTGCCCAGAAGCTCTAGTGGAGAGTGCATTAAGAAATATTAGTATTGTTGAAGAATTTGACTTTGATAAATTTAAAGTAAGTGTTAAATCCTCTGATGTATTTTTATCTATTGAAGCTTATAGACAACTCTCCAAGGTTACTGATTATCCATTACATTTAGGCATTACTGAGGCAGGGTCTTTTTTACCTGGCAGTATAAAATCATCTATTGGTTTTGGATCACTTCTTATGAGTGGTATTGGAGACACTATAAGAGTTTCTTTATCTGACGATCCAGTAGAGGAGATAAAAGTTGGAAATGAAATACTTAAATCACTAAATTTACGAAATAGAGGTGTAAAAATTATTTCCTGTCCATCTTGTGCTAGACAAGCTTTTAATGTAATCGAAACCGTTAAAAAGTTAGAAGACAGACTATCACATATAAAAACTCCCATTTCGTTATCTATAATTGGATGTGTAGTTAATGGACCAGGTGAGGCAGCACAAACTGACATAGGTATAACAGGAGGAGGAAAAGGTAATAATATGCTCTATTTAAATGGAATTGAATCTGAAAAAATATCAAGTGATGAGATGATTTCTAAAGTTGTAAGATTGGTTGAAGAAAAAGCTGAAGAAATCGAAAAAGCACAATAATGTTACCTTTATCAAAAGTTCAAGAATTAATTGGAAAGCATTCCAAATTAGAAAAGGAACTTTCATCTCAAGAAATTGATAAAAAAACTTTTGCAGAAAAGTCCAAGGAATACTCGGACTTAAATGACGTCATAAAAGAAGCTATCTCATATTTTAATTTTCAAAAAAATAAAGAAGAATTGGAAAAATTAATCAACGACAATGACCCAGATAAAGAGATAAAAGACCTAGCAATAAGTGAATTACATGAACTTCAAAAAAATAATGAAATTAATGAAAAAAAAATAAAACTATTTTTATTACCTAAAGATGAAGCAGATACAAAAAATGCAATGATTGAAATAAGAGCTGGAACAGGAGGTCTAGAAGCAAGTTTATTTGCTTCAGATCTATTTAAGATGTATGAAAAAGTAAGTCATAAAAAAAAATGGTTATTAGAAGTAATATCGATTTCCAAAAGTGATGCTGGAGGATTAAAAGAAGTTATTGCATCTATAAAAGGTAAAAATATTTATTCTTCGTTAAAATATGAAAGTGGTGTTCATCGAGTTCAAAGAGTCCCAGATACCGAAACTCAAGGAAGAGTACATACATCTGCTGCCACTGTTGCAGTGATGCCAGAGGCTGAAGAAGTAGATGTAAAAATTGAGGATAAGGATTTAAGAATTGATGTATTTAGAAGTAGTGGTCCTGGAGGTCAAAGTGTAAACACTACTGACTCAGCAGTCAGGATTACCCATATACCAACAGGCATAGTTGTAAGTCAACAAGATGAAAAATCACAGATAAGAAACAAAGAAAAAGGTTTGAAAATTCTTAGATCAAGAATTTATGAATTAGAAAGACAAAAAAGAGATGAAGAAAGGTCTAAAGACAGAAAAAGTAAAATAGGCACTGGAGACAGGTCAGAAAGAATAAGAACTTATAACTTTCCACAAGGTAGAGTTACCGACCATAGAATAAATCTAACTTTACATAAATTATCCGAATTTATGGAAGGTGAAATATTTGATGAGATGATAGAAAATTTAGTTATTCACGCTCAAGAAAATGAACTTAGTAGTATTTAGATGAATTATAATGAAATTTTAAGAGTAGGAGAAATTTTTTTAAAAAAAAATAAAATTAGCAATCCTCATCTTGATTCTGAGTTAATTTTATCAAAAGTAATAAAAATCAAAAGAGAAGAAATATTATTAAATATCGATAATAAATTAAAAAATGCGGATATAAAAAAATTTAAAAATTATTTATTAAGAAGACAAAAAAAAGAGCCAATTGCATATATTCTTGGTTATAAATATTTTTGGAAATATAAGTTTTTAACTAATAAATCAGTTTTGATTCCAAGGCCAGATACAGAGCTTATCATAGAGGAGACATTAAAATATCTGCCAAAAGATAACTCAAAAAAAATTTTAGATATTGGAACTGGATCAGGATGCATTATAGTTTCTTTGCTAAAAGAGAGACCAAAATGTATAGCAACAGCCATAGATATATCTAGAAATGCAATAAATGTTGCAAAAACTAATGCAAAATTACATCATTTAGAAAATAAAATTAATTTTATTAATATCGATATTGACAAATATAAATCTTATAACTATGATTTAATAATATCTAATCCACCATATATAAGCAGTATTGAATTAAATAGATTAGATAATGATATAAAATTCCACGAACCTAAATTAGCTTTATCAGGAGGTTCTGATGGATTAAGAGATATTAAGAAAGTAATTAAAAGAAGTAAAAAATTGTTAAAAAAAAACGGAAAGTTAATAATTGAGATTGGACACAAACAAAAAAATAATTCCGTAAAAATACTAAATGAAAATGGTTTTTATATTAACAAAATATCAAAAGATTTATCAGGTAAAGATAGATGTTTAGTAAGTACTAAATTATAATGATTAATAATTTCAAAAATAACAATAGAAGAGGTAGATTTAAACCAACTGGTGATAGAGGCTTTAGAAGAAATGGAAATGGACATAAACCTAATGGAGATTTTGGCAATGGATCCTCCTTTAAAAGGAGATATCCAGGAAGAAATAATCAAAATGCAGCAAAACTTGTAGAGAAATATAATGATCTAGCCAGAGAAGCCCTTACAAACGGAGATAAAATTTTATCTGAAAACTATTTACAGCACTCCGAGCACTTTTCAAGAGTCCTTTCATCACAAGAAAATTTGAGAAATCAAAACGAAAACGTGCCAAATTCTAATCTTACCAATCAAATTAAAGTTGAGACTGAAAATAAAGAAGCAGAAGAACCAACAGCAAAATAATTTATATTTTAGATATTAGATTAGATTTTAGAACGTCTATTTTAATCTTGATTATCTCAAAAACTTTACGTTGGTCTCCTTTTAATATTTTTCCTGATGGTAGTTTCAGTTTTTGTGAATTTATTTTTCTTCCATTTTCAATTACTTCATAATGTAAATGTGGACCAGTAGAAAGACCTGTAGATCCAACATATCCGATGATTTGACCTTGTTTAACTCTGGCTCCTTTCTTAATTCCTTTACCAAACTTAGACATATGAGCATAAACAGTTTGATAAGTTCTATTATGTTTAATTTTTACACAATTTCCTCCACCGCCACACCATTGAGCTCTTACTACTTGACCATCTCCAGATGCAAGAATAGGAGTGCCTGTTGGTGCAGCAAAGTCGGTTCCTGTGTGCATTTTTGTAAATCCTAAAATAGGATGTTTCCTTTTTCCAAATGAAGATGATAATCTAGCTCCATTGATTGGTGTTTTCATCAAAGTTTTTCTCATACTTTTTCCATTTTCATCAAAATAATCTATTTTATTTTTTTCATATTCGTGTCTATAAAGTTTTAGATCTTGATTTTTTAAATTTAGATTAGAAAAAATTATATTTCCAGTTTCAACTGTTTCTCCAATTTCATTTAAGAATTCTTCATAGATAATTTGAAAACTGTCATCTTTCCAAATATCCCTTTGAAAATCTACTTGAAAGCCATATAGCCTTGCAAATTCTATAATAAGATTAGGTTTAATTCCCAAACTTCCAGCTGTTTGGTATAAACTGTTAGTAATCCTTCCTTCTTTGTACACTATGATTTTTTTTAAATCCTTCTCTATTATTTTTGATTTAAAATTTTTTTTATTGAATTCTCTTATAAAATGGATTTCTTTTTTTTTACTTAATTCAATAATAAATTCTGAAATTTTTGGCCTATCTTTGTTATCAATTTTAAAATAAATTTTTTGTCTTGGTCTTAAAATTTTAACATTTTTACTTTTTTTTATCGCTTCAAGAAATTTTTTTCTCTCACTCTTGGAAATTTTAATATCGCTTATTATGCTTTCATAACTATCTCCCTCTTTTACAAAATATTCAATTTCTAAATATCTTTCTTTTAATTCAGATGTTATTTTTGTTAATGTTTTTTGAAAATAAATATTGTTTAAAGTTTTTTTTAAGCTTTCGTATTGTAAAGCTTTATTTTTTTCATACAAACTTGTTACAAAACTTATGATAATAATTAGTAAAACTAACCATAGAAATATTGAAAGTGACTTTGCTTTTCTTTTAAATTTTGTTAACACAATATTATCGACTAGCTAAAAATGTTGATTTATATGACTTTTTAACATATTTTTTGTTTATCTAAAAACTTGATTTATAAATTATTTCCAATATAAGCGTCACACTCAACATATAAAAAATGTTATTTATTGGGCTTTATTGTCCAATTAGCTATTTAAATTGTAAATATTTTAAGAAGAGAAGTGTGGACGGTTAAGGTTACCAAAATTTGTCGTACACACTTCAACATTATACAAATATTATTCTTAGTATTTGTATAGAAGCTAGTGTGCGCCGTTTTTAAACTTGAGAGTTTGATCATGGCTCAGAACGTACGCTGGCGGCACGCCTTATACATGCAAGTCGAACGAAGTAGCAATACTTAGTGGCAGACGGGTGAGTAACATGTAGGTATCTTCCCTTTGGTGAGGAATAACACGAGGAAACTTGTGCTAATACCTCATAAGTCTTTACGGAGAAAGCTTTATGCGCCGAAGGATGAGCCTGCACTTGATTAGTTTGTTGGTGGGGTAATGGCCTACCAAGACTTTGATCTATAGCTGATCTGAGAGGATGATCAGCCACATTGGGACTGAGACACGGCCCAAACTCCTACGGGAGGCAGCAGTAGGGAATATTGCACAATGGAGGAAACTCTGATGCAGCGATGCCGCGTGAGTGAAGAAGGCCTTTGGGTTGTAAAGCTCTTTCGTCGGGGAAGAAAATGACTGTACCCGAATAAGAAGGTCCGGCTAACTTCGTGCCAGCAGCCGCGGTAATACGAAGGGACCTAGCGTAGTTCGGAATTACTGGGCTTAAAGAGTTCGTAGGTGGTTAAAAAAGTTGGTGGTGAAATCCCAGAGCTTAACTCTGGAACTGCCATCAAAACTTTTTAGCTAGAGTATGATAGAGGAAAGCAGAATTTCTAGTGTAGAGGTGAAATTCGTAGATATTAGAAAGAATACCAATTGCGAAGGCAGCTTTCTGGATCATTACTGACGCTGAGGAACGAAAGCATGGGTAGCGAAGAGGATTAGATACCCTCGTAGTCCATGCCGTAAACGATGTGTGTTAGACGTTGGAAATTTATTTTCAGTGTCGCAGCGAAAGCATTAAACACACCGCCTGGGGAGTACGACCGCAAGGTTAAAACTCAAATGAATTGACGGGGACCCGCACAAGTAGTGGAGCATGTGGTTTAATTCGAAGATACGCGCAGAACCTTACCAACACTTGACATGTTCGTCGCGACTCTAAGAGATTAGAGTTTTCGGTTCGGCCGGACGAAACACAGGTGCTGCATGGCTGTCGTCAGCTCGTGTCGTGAGATGTTGGGTTAAGTCCCGCAACGAGCGCAACCCTCACTTTTAGTTGCCATCATTTAGTTGGGCACTCTGAAAGAACTGCCAGTGATAAGCTGGAGGAAGGTGGGGATGACGTCAAGTCCTCATGGCCCTTACGTGTTGGGCTACACACGTGCTACAATGGCATTTACAATAGGAAGCAAGATGGCGACATCAAGCAAATCCTAAAAAGATGCCTCAGTTCGGATTGTACTCTGCAACTCGAGTACATGAAGCTGGAATTACTAGTAATCGCGGATCAGCGCGCCGCGGTGAATACGTTCCCGGGTCTTGTACACACCGCCCGTCACACCATGGGAGTTGGTTCTACCTTAAGGCAAGGTTTTAAACCCTTGACTACGGTATAGTCAGCGACTGGGGTGAAGTCGTAACAAGGTAGCCGTAGGGGAACCTGCGGCTGGATTACCTCCTTTCTAAGGATGATTAAGGATTATTTCTTAATCTAAATAATATAACAGGTTAATGTTGACCGTCCTCATTTCTCTTTTTAAAATTGTGTTTCTCCTTTTTGCATAAAGGGGCCGGTAGCTCAGTTGGTTAGAGCACACCCTTGATAAGGGTGGGGTCGAAAGTTCGAGTCTTTCTCGGCCCACCAAAAAAAAACTGGGGGATTAGCTCAGCTGGGAGAGCGCCTGATTTGCATTCAGGAGGTCAGCGGTTCGATCCCGCTATCCTCCACCATGAAACACTTAGCTATTTTATTTGTGAATATTTTATAATTATTATCAATATCTATATCCGATTGTTCAAAGTTATGAACAATCAATTAGTATTCGAAAAGATGAATACTAAAAAAAATTTGATTCAACACAGAATTTTTTTCTGTGCATAAATCAAGCGTTTAAGGGCGTGTGGCGGATGCCTTGGCACTGAAAGCCGATGAAGGACGTGGTATACTGCGATAAGTTACGGGGAGCTGTATGCAAGTTTTGATCCGTAAATTTCCGAATGGGGAAACCCACCACTTTATGTGGTACTTTAAACTGAATACATAGGTTTAAAGAGACAACCCGGAGAACTGAAACATCTAAGTAACCGGAGGAAAAGAAATCAATTGAGATTCCGTTAGTAGTGGCGAGCGAAAGCGGACTAGGCCAGTAGATTTGTTAAAAAAATTTGAATAGTTTGGAAAAGCTAACCATAGAGGGTGATAGTCCCGTATGAGTAATGTTTAACAAATTTCTTGAGTAAAGCGGGACACGTGAAATCCTGCTCGAATATAGGGGGACCACCCTCTAAGCCTAAATACTCTTCAGTGACCGATAGTGAACTAGTACCGTGAGGGAAAGGTGAAAAGAACCCCTATTAGGGGAGTGAAATAGAACCTGAAACCGCATGCCTACAATCAGTCGAAGCTCTTTTTAGAGTGACGGCGTACCTTTTGTATAATGGGTCAGTGACTTAATTTATAAAGCAAGCTTAAGCCATCTAGGTGTAGGCGTAGCGAAAGCAAGTCTTAATAGGGCGATTAGTTTTATGAATTAGACCCGAAAACGAATGAGCTTACCATGAGCAGGTTGAAAGCAAGGTAACACTTGCCGGAGGACCGAACCAGTTGACGTTGAAAAGTCTTTGGATGACTTGTGGTAAGGGGTGAAAGGCCAACCAAATTCGTAGATAGCTGGTTTTCCGCGAAAACTATTTAGGTAGTGCGTTGAATAAATATGCGTTTAGAGGTAGAGCACTAAATGGGCTAGGGGGAAGAGATTCTTACCAAACCTAATAAAACTCCGAATGCTGAACGTAGTTCTTCAACAGACAGACTGTGGGTGCTAAGGTCCATGGTCGAGAGGGAAAGAGCCCAGACCACCAGATAAGGTCCCAAAATTGTGATTAAGTGTGAAAGGATGTGGAAATTCCTTAACAGCCGGGAGGTTGGCTTAGAAGCAGCCATCCTTTAAAGATAGCGTAACAGCTCACCGGTCTAATAGAGTTTCTGCGCCGAAGATGTAACGGGGCTAAAATCACATACCGAATCTGTGGGTTTATAAAGTTTTCGAACTTTATAAGCGGTAGCGGAACGTTCTGTAAGCCTGTGAAGGGATACCCGTGAGGGATCCTGGAGGTATCAGAAGTGCGAATGCTGACATGAGTAACGATTAAAGAAGTGAAAAACTTCTTCGCCGAAAATCCAAGGGTTTCTGCGCAAGGTTAATCCGCGCAGAGTTAGTCGGCCCCTAAGACGAGGGCGAAAGCCGTAGTCGATGGAAATAAGGTTAATATTCCTTAACCTGATGGTAGTGACGGATTTTGTAAGTTGTGTGTTCTTAATGGATTGAACACGCCGCGAAAAAGTCCCAGGAAATAGCTCCATCATTAAGACCGTACCCTAAACCGACACAGGTGGATTAATAGAGTATATTTAGGCGCTTGAGAGAATGATGTTGAAGGAACTCGGCAAAATGCTTCTGTAACTTCGGGATAAAGAAGACCTTTTTTTGGGCAACCATTAAAGGGTGGCACAAGCCAGGGAGAAGCGACTGTTTATCAAAAACACAGGGCTCTGCTAACACGTAAGTGGATGTATAGGGTCTGACGCCTGCCCGGTGCTGGAAGGTTAATGCGATGGGTGCAAGCTCATTTCTGAAGCCCCAGTAAACGGCGGCCGTAACTATAACGGTCCTAAGGTAGCGAAATTCCTTGTCGGGTAAGTTCCGACCTGCATGAATGGCGTAACGATTTCTCCGCTGTCTCCAACATCAACTCAGTGAAATTGAATTCTCCGTGAAGATGCGGAGTTCGCGTAGTTAGACGGAAAGACCCCGTGCACCTTTACTGCAACTTTACATTGGTGTTAGGAAAAACATATTTAGCATAGGAGGGAGACATTGAAGCGATGGCGTTAGTTATCGTGGAGTCACCAGTGAAATACCTCTTTTGTTTTTCTTGGCATCTAACTGATAGCCGTTATCCGGCATCAAGACATTGTATGGTGGGTAGTTTGACTGGGGCGGTCGCCTCCCAAATAGTAACGGAGGCGTGCGAAGGTAGGCTCAGAACGGTCAGAAATCGTTCGTAGAGTGCAATGGCATAAGCCTGCCTGACTGTGAGACTGACAAGTCGAGCAGAGACGAAAGTCGGTCATAGTGATCCGGTGGTTCTGAGTGGAAGGGCCATCGCTCAACGGATAAAAGGTACGCCGGGGATAACAGGCTGATACTGCCCAAGAGCTCATATCGACGGCAGTGTTTGGCACCTCGATGTCGGCTCATCACATCCTGGGGCTGGAGCAGGTCCCAAGGGTTTGGCTGTTCGCCAATTAAAGTGGTACGTGAGCTGGGTTCAGAACGTCGTGAGACAGTTCGGTCCCTATCTGCTATGCGTGTAGAAGAATTGAGAGGAGCTGTCCCTAGTACGAGAGGACCGGGATGGACGTACCACTGGTGGACCGGTTGTAGCGCCAGCTGCAGTGCCGGGTAGCTAAGTACGGACGAGATAACTGCTGAAAGCATCTAAGCGGGAAACTCACCTCAAAACTAGTTCTTCCTATAGAGCCGTGGTAGACCACCACGTTGATAGGCTGGATGTGGAAGCGCAGTAATGCGTGTAGCTGACCAGTACTAATAGCTCAATTGGCTTGATTTATGCACTGAAAAAATTTTTTGACACTTTTATAGATATTAAATTGATAAGTTTACTACAAATAAATTTTTTACAAAAAAACCAAATAAGTAATTTTTTATATTTTAATTTGGACTTCAAAAAATTCGCTTGTTAAATTACACATAAGAAATAATGAAAATTTTAATTTGTGGTACAGGGTCTATTGCCTATAGACATTACTGTAATCTTCTTAAATTAGGTTACAAAAAAATAATTTTCTATAAATCTACAAAAAAAAAAATTTATTTCAATCAAATTTCTAAAAATAAAATTTTCTATAAATTGGATTTAGCATTAAAAGAAAATCCTGATGTTGTTTTTATATGCAATGTCACCAGCGCTCATATTAAAATAGCTATAGAATGTGCAAAAAATAAAAAAAATATTTTTTTGGAAAAGCCACTTTCAAATAATATAAGCCAACTGAAATTATTCAAAAAGTTAGTAATCAAAAACAAAGTAAAAGTATTTGTTGGATATATGATGAGATTTCATCCTTTGATTCAAGCAATTAAAAAGATGATTGACTCAAATAAACTCAAAAATATTTTTTATGTAAACTCTGTTTGGGGAGAGTATTTACCAAATTGGCATAAATATGAAGATTATAAAAAAAGTTATGCAGCCAAAAAAAAATTGGGTGGAGGTGCTGCTTTAACTTTAAGTCATGAGATAGATTTAATGTCTTTTTTATTTGGTAAAATAAAAAACTACACTCTTAAAAAACAATTTTCTTCAAGTCTAAAAATAAATACTGATGTTTCTGCAAGTTATTTGATTAGATTTACTAACGATATAGATTGTAATATTAATGTAAATTTTCTTAGCAATCCTCCTTATAGAAAACTCGTAATTTTTAGTGAAAATTTACAACTTTTTTTTGATTATTATAAATCCACACTAAAAATCATTAACAGTAATAATAAAATCAAGATTATAAAAATTAAAAATTTTAATAGAAATGACCTATTTATTAAAGAACTTAAATACTTTTTTAAAAAATTAAAAAAAAGAAATTCCTATATGAATTTAAATGATTCAATTAGGCTAATGAAATATATCTCTTGATCACCAAGCGGTCCATCCCCCATCAACAACCACTGTAGAGCCTGTCATATAGCTAGATCCATCTGAAATTAAAAAAAATATTGGATTGATTATTTCATCAACTTTACAAACTCTTCCAATTGGTGAAAGTTTTTTGAAATTTCGTAGAAATTCTTTTGAAGGTTTTTCTAATATTGCATGAGGTATCAAACAATTACATCTAATCTTGTCTTTTGCATAAGTTGTAGCAATATATTTTGTCAAAATTGGTATTGAAGATTTTGTTATAACGTAATCGAAAGGTTTATTAAATGTTTCTAAGTTGTTTTTAGTTTTATACAAATTAATATTTGGAGCAACTAATGAATATGTTGATCCAACATTGATTATGTTTCCATAAAGATTTTTTTTAATAAAAATTTTACATGACTCTTGACAAATATTGATCAATCCAGTTAAATTTACAGAGATTGACTTTCTTATTTTTTGAAGAGGAAAATTATGAAAGTGCTTTTTAAACTTTTCTTTGTCAGCCTTAGCATCAATTGCAGCTAAATTAACAACAGTATTCAATCCCATTAAATTTCTTTTATTTTTACTAAAAAATTGTTTCACTTTTTTTGTGTCTGCTATGTCTAAATTATGAATTTCGTGCTTTAAAAATTTAGAATAAAACTTTTCATTTTTATTTTTTGGTTGGTAATCAATAAGTATTAACTCATTTTTATTTTGAATTAATTTTTTTGTAAGTGCTGTTCCAATAATTCCTAGCGCTCCAGTAATCAATATTTTTTTTTTTCTTAATTCGAAAACCGACATAATTATTATAGTTTTAAATTTTTTAATTCCTTTAGAGTATCTATATCATTTTCTAGATTTTTTGATGTTAGAAAATATCCAATTTTTTTCTGTGAAATAGAGTGTAATTTAATCTTATAATTTACTTTAAAGAACTCAAAATTCCCTGATTGAGCATACGATTTTTTTAAAATTTGTCTTGGCGCATTGTAATTTTCATAA
Organism: Pelagibacterales bacterium SAG-MED23; assembly: GCA_014653935.1. The sequence goes on from JACWDU010000001.1 coordinate 88,725, forward strand.
ATTGTACTTTTTATAATTGGAACCAAAATGTTTTTTTTGATGTACCACATTTTATCAACTGGATAAGGTGCTTCTATTATTGCTCTCATTGAGTCAAAATTACCTTTTACAAATTGATTGAAGGCTCTTAATATAACTTTAGTATTTCTTTTTGGTGATGTTGGTCTTAGTATTAATCCGAATTTAAACTTAAAACCTAATTCATTAAATTTTTTAAGAGCATGATTTACGTATTCTATGTCTCTAGATAAGCTTGTAGCAATCTTTTTTGGTCTTAAAAAACTTGGTTTAAAATTAAATTTTTTACAAATATTCTGAATTTTTTTTGAGTCTGTAGAGCAAAAAATTATTTTATCATTTATTTTTAATTTTCTTGCTGTATTAAGAGAGTAATATAAAAGAGGCTTACCGTTTATTAATCTGATATTTTTGTTTTTTATCCCTTGGCTGTTTCCTCTTGCAGGTACGATAATTAGAAGTTTTTTTTTGATCATTAATATTAAATAAAATATAAAACTATTATTTTAAATGTTAAAAAAAATAAAAATTTTTTATCAAAAACTTTTATCTTTGAAATATAATTTTTTTTTAGATAATCATACAAAAAAATACATTAAATTTAATAAATCTAAGTTTTTAAACAGCAGTTCGAATAATGAACATAAAGGAATTATTTTAATAGATTTTTTTGATTGGAAGCCATTTATTTTTTTTTGGTCAATTTTGGCGAATTACTTAAGAAACAAAAATAATTTACAAATAAAATATTTTTATTTTCCTTTGTACGAAGGAATTTCAAGCAATCATTTAATATTTAAAAAACCTTTAAAAAAGATTTATGAATCTTTTGGATCAAAATTAGGATTAACAAATGTTGGCAAATATCTAAACAACGAAGAAGTCAAAAAATTTGAGAGATATTTTTATAAAATAAAATCTAAAGAGCAATTGATTAAGTATAAATTTAAAAATATTTTACTGGGGGATTTAATTTATGACTCCGTAGTAAGAACCTATCAATTGCCAACTGTTGATTTATTTGACCAAAGACTAAAAAAAAAATTTATTGAGGCACATCAAATATTTATTCTTATTGAGGAATATCTTCAAAAAAACAATGTTAAATACTTAATTCCATCAGATTGTGTTTATAATCAATATGGAATTATAACTAGAATTTGTTTTTCAAAAAAAATCAAAGTATTAATATTATACAACCTAGGTCGAGGGATGGTAAATTTTAAATTATCTACCTATAAATCTGATATAAAATCTAATAAGAATCCATATCATAAATATAAATTAATATTTAAGCGAAAATTTGTAAATGCAAATAGATATAAAGCACTTAAGATTGGTAAAAAACTTTTACATTCTAGAGTATTAGGTAGAAGCAAGCACGGAATAAATTATTTAAATAAAAATCCTTTTTTAGACTCAAAATCAAAAAATAAAAATAAATTATTTTATAAAAATTCATATCAATGTGTGATTGTTCTGCATAATTTTTTTGATGCACCACATAAATACAGGTCATTATTTTATAATGATTATTTGGAATGGGTTATTGATACTATTAATATTCTTAAACACAAAAATATAAATTGTTATATTAAATTTCATCCTATTAAAATTGAGCAAAGTGCAGATGAAAAAGCATATAAAATAATTTCTTCAAAAATTAAAAATTTGCAAAACTTTAAAATTTTACAGAGTAACATTAGTTATGTGGAACTGGTAAATAATGGTCTCAAAGCTGCAATCACATGTCACGGAACAGTTGCAAACGAACTTCCATATTATGGCATTAAAGTTATTAATTGTGGAGATAACCCACATATAAATTATAAATTTTCATCGCACCCCAAATCTAGAGTTCAATATAAACATATTATTCAAAATATCGAAAATCTAAAATTAAATATAAGTTTAAGTGAATTATACGAGTTTCACTATTTAAACTATTTTTATTTTGAAGATTCTTATCTAAAAAATAGGTTAAATAGTAATTGGCTTACCAAAACATCTAAGAAAAAAAAAAATGAAGAAAATATAGAATTTAATAATTCCTCAAAATATTTTGATTTTATTATTAAAAATGAAAAAAAAAATAATATTATAAAAAAAATTGAAAAATACGTTGATGAATATATCACCAATAACGTAGCTTATTAGCTATTGGAATTTCCTCTTTAATAACTCTTTTTTTACCATCACCCATCATCTTCGGAATTTTTTTTAATATATCATTTAAATTCCTTATACCTTCAACTGATAGTGAAGCAGCTTGATCTGTGCCCCACATGCTTCTATCGATTGTAATATGTCTCTCAATAACTTCAGCACCTAGCAAAGCAGCTACTATTGAAGGTGATACAGAACTTTCATGTCCTGAATATCCAACAGGACATTTATACTTAATTTTCAATGTTTTTATGCAATTTAAGTTTAAGTCAGAAATTTTAGCTGGATATGTAGAGACACAATGTAACAAAGTGAATTTACATTTATTCTTTTTAAAAATTTTTACAGCCTTACTAATGTCTTTGTAATTTGACATACCTGTAGATATGAAAGTATGTTTTTTTGTTTTAGCGATTTCATTTAATAATTCATGATTAGTAAGCATTGCAGAGGCAACTTTATTATATTTTAGATTATACTTTTTCATTAATTTCAAGCTTTCTATATCCCAACATGAAACAAACCAATCTATCTTTTTTTTTTTACAATATTTGTCAATTTGATTATATTGCATAGAGTTAAATTCAATTTTTTTTTTATAATCTAGATATGTCATTTCACCCCATGGTGTATTTTTTAGTTTTTTTTTTTCATGGTTAGGTGTTGTAATCTCAGGAGTTCTTTTTTGAAATTTTACAGCATCAAATCCATTATTTTTAGCTAAGTCGATTAATTTTTTTGCAATCTTTATACTTCCATTATGGTTAATACCAATTTCAGCAATTAAATATGGTTTTTGAAATTTCAAATACATAATTTCAGACCTATATCATTTATTTTAATCATTTACTCCATCTTTATTGGCTGTGTGTCTTAGTTTATATTCTCCACCGATTTTAGCCCAAATGTGGGGAGATCTAAATCTATTAGTTAATTTAAAAAACTCACTTTTTTTAATATCCAAATAATCGATAACGTCATTAAAATAAACATCTGGAAATTCACCATCATATTTTTTAACTAATTTTAAACCCTCATTTATTGTTAAGTGATCATTTCTTATTTCTTGTGACACATCACAATGTGCTCTTCCGTAACCAAATTTTATAAATTGTGTATAATAATGAAGATCATCTATTTTATCATCAATACTATTATACTTACTATAGGTGCCTTGAGTTCTAAATGGTCTAGGTAAAAATCCACCATTATTTACTGCAAAGTAAAAAGTTTCCTGTGGCGTCCATTTTAAGTAATATCCCAAATATTGTTGATCGATATTTAACCTTTGAATATCATCTAAGTTTGTGGGTAAAAAATCTTTTAAATTTTTTTCTTTCAATTGATGAAGGTCAATTAATTCTTTAATTTTTATTCCACTTAGATAAAGATTACTTAAATTTTCTGCAGCATAATATTTATTATTTCTATTTGGAATTTTGTTATCTACGACATTATTTCCATGTTCAGCTTCATTTTCACCAAAAAAGATCAAAGGTATTTGCATTTTTATTGCAATTTTAGATGCAAAAATTTTTTGTCCTAATATAAATGTTTGAAAAGGATGGAATAAATTTTTTATCGATAATTTAGTTAAAATCCTCATAGTTTGTTCATCTCTTTTCGCACAAATATTTGATAGTTTTCCGCTAGATATCCAATTTTTATAGTTTTGATACCCATATTTTGTGTATAAAATTGGGGGCCAAGTCACTGTCAGTGGATTCATGTCATATTTAAATTTTAGTGTATGTGAAGCCATACAACTATCTTTTCCTCCACTACCAGGCACTATACAATCAAATTCTCCGTATTTACCACGATGCTTATCTAGAAGCTTTAAAAGTTTCTGTTCCCTTCTTTTCCAGTTAATCCTTTTTTTTTGTCTCGAGTAGTACCATGTTTTTGAAATGCCATTTTTGTCAAAATCTATTGTCTTTTTTTTAGTTTTTTTTTGATGTTTAAACTCTATAGCTGATGTTGGCCTCTGATTTGACATTAAAGTCTTCTTACAAAAAAGTATTTTTTTAGGTAATCCGTACAGAACTTTCATGCAAAAAACCTTTTTAGTTTATAAACAAGTTTGTGACCTTCTTTTCCACTTTTTTCAGGGTGAAACTGAGTACCTATTATATTATTTTTTCTCAGAGAGGAGCAGATTTTTTTTTTATTAAATTTAAAATAAGTATTTTGGTATTTGGGATTCTTTAAATCACAATAAAATGAATGTATAAAGTAAAAATATTTCTTAATTTGATCCTTTTTTATGAAGCTTTCTTTTGAACTATATATCTTATGCCATCCAATATTTGGAACATTATATATATTACTTCCACTAAGTTTTTTTACACTACCTTCTATAAGACCCAAACCTTTTGTTTCACCAAACTCACTACTTTTATCGAGTAAAAGCTGCATACCTAGGCAAATACCATATAAAAAATTTTCTTTATTTTCAATATGTCTCATAATTATTTCATCATATCCATTTTCTTTAATTTTTTTCATTGCATATCTATAGGAACCAACACCTGGTAAAATTACCAAATTATATTTGGTTTTATCATTACTAGACATTATTTTTGTTTTAAATCCTAAAGAATTGAAGCTACTATAAATACTATAAATATTATTTATATTTAGATTAATAATACCAACTTTTATATTTCTCAATTTATATTCTGACATTTATGCCTTTTTGTTTTAAATATATTTTAAGTTTCTTAAGATAATTTTTAGCTCTAATTTTATTGGGTAGATTATTTATATAGTCAAGATTTCCAATTCTAGTTTTTTTTCCCAGTTTGGATACAGCGTCGTAGTGCAATATACTTGATAAGCTTACTCCACTTATGCTTGTTTTAGAAATAACTTTGTAGATATCCAAAAAACTTCCTGCACCACCATGGGCAATTACTGGGATCGAGAGTTTATTTGAAACTTTTTTTGTAATTGAAATATCAAATCCTTTTTGCAAACCTTCTTTATTTACCGAGGTTAATAATACTTCCCCAACACCATTTTGTTCGCACTCTTTAGCCCATTCTATTGGGTTTTTATCTACCAAATCTCTACCATTTGAAGTTGTTATGTAATATTTTTTTCCAACTTTATTACTCTCTATAAGCACTGTAATTGTCGAGGATCCAAACATTTTACAAGCTTTGCTTATAAATTTTGGATTATTAACAAAAAAAGAGTTTATGCATACTTTATCTGCACCACTTTTTAAAACTCTTTCTATATCATCTAATTTATTTATTCCACCTCCAACCACAAATGGAATAAAATTTTTAGATACAGCTTTTTTAATATCGTCATTTAAAATTGGAACTCCATACAATGTTGCAATATTGTCTAAATAAATTATTTCATCTGCTCCACTATTATAATAATATTTAATGTAATCATTAGGGTTTCCCAAAACTCGCAAACCTTCAAGGTTAATACCTTTAATAAGTAAACCATTTTTAATATCTAATTTAGGTATTATTCGAATAAATCTTTTACTCAATGATTACTTTCATTTGCTATTAATTTTAAAATTTAATGATATCTATAATTTTTTTATTATAAAGCTACAATATAAAATATAATTAAATGCAAAATAACAAAATAATTTCAATAATTGGGCTGGGTTATATTGGTATTCCCATGCTTGTCTGCTGCGGTATAAATAAAAAAACAGATTATAAACTAGTTGGTATTGAGAAAAACGACGAAAGAGGAAAATCTATAATTGAAAAAGCAAAAAAAGGAATTCTACCGTTTAGAACAAATGATACTAAATTAATTAATGGTTTTAATAAAATAACTAAAAAACAATTAGCTTCGTATAGTACCGACATAAAAAAAATAAAAGATTCTGAAATAATTATAGTTAGTGTAAGTTTTGATTTTTTCTCAAAAAATGATGTTTCAAATATAAAAAAATTATTTTATGATATCTCTAAATATAAAAAAAAAAAATCATTAATACTTATAGAAACAACCTTACCTCCTGGGGTAACAGAAAAAATACTTATTCCAATAGTAAAAAAAAATTCTCCTAATGATTGTATCGTAGCATATTCTTTTGAAAGAGTTACTCCAGGCATAAATCACATGGATTCGATAATTAATAGCCATAGAATATATTCTGGCAATAGCAAAATATCAAAATCATTATGCAAAAAATTTTTAACAAAAATAATTAATACAAAAAAATTCCCTTTATTAAAAATGAATACAATTATGGAATGTGAAATGACTAAGATTATTGAAAACTCATACCGTTCACTTAATATCGCTTTCATTGATGAATGGACTAAATTTTCAATTAAAAATAATTTAAATTTAAATTTAGCTATCGATGCAATTAAGTTAAGAAAAACGCATAACAATATCATGAGACCAGGGTTAGGAGTTGGTGGGTATTGTCTTACAAAGGATCCATTACTTATGAATTTATCATCAAAAATTTTAAAACAAAATAATGAATTTATATTAACTTCAAAGATTCCTGCTATTAATAAAAAATCAACAGAAACAACTATAAGGTTTATTAGAAATAAATATAAAAACAAAATTAAAAATACTAAAATTTTATTAATGGGAGCAACTTATAAAGAAAATGTAGATGATTTAAGACATTCAGCATCATTAATATTAAAAAAAAAATTAATCAATTGTGGTTCTAAAGTATTTATAACGGACACATTTAATTATAGTCATATGAAAACAAAAAATTTTAATTTTGTAGTAAAACCAAATTTTAAGGACTATGATATAATTTTATTTTGTATTGGTCATGACAATTATAAGAATTTAAATTTTAAAGCATTTAATAAATTTACATATTTTTTTGATTTAAATTATATCTTTTCAAATACAAAAATAAGAAATTTGCAGTCTAAAAAAATTAAGATTTTTCAACTAGGAACTTAAATTGAAAAAAATTCTAATTACTGGTGGAGCAGGATTTATCGGTTATCACTTAACCAAAAAACTTTCTAAAAATAATTATGTCACTATTTTAGATAATTTTTCTAGAGGAAAAATGGATGGTCACTTAAAACGTTTAAAATCAAGCAAAAACGTCAAAATCCTATCGAAAGATTTAAATAAAAAAATTAATCTAAAAACAAAATTTGATTATATATTTCATCTTGCGGCCACGGTAGGTGTAAAAAATGTCTTAAAAAAGCCAACATTTACTTTTGAAAATAATATTTTACCGTCTTTAAACTTAATAAATTATATCATAGAAAATAATAAAAATTGTAAGTTTATTTTCTTTTCTACGAGTGAAGTATATTCCCCTTTAATTCAATTACTGAAAAAAAAAATATTCCCATTAAAGGAAAACTATAATCTAATAATTCCAAACAAGATTGCAAAAAGAGATTCTTATTTCTTGTCTAAATTATTCATTGAAAATTTTATAAAAATATCAGGTATTAAATTTATAATTTATAGACCACATAATATTTATGGACCAAGAATGGGAAAGTCGCATGTAATTCCTGAATTAATAGATAAGATTGTTTTAAAAAATATAAAAAAAATAAAAATATTTTCACCAAAACACAAAAGAGTATTCTGCTACATAGATGATTGTATCCAACAAATTTTAGAGTCTTATAAAAAATCAAATAATTTAAATAGTGTTATAAATTTAGGTAGTAAACAAAAAGAGATAACAATGTTAAACTTAGCAAAATTAATAAAAAAATTATCTAATCAACAAAAAATAATAATAGGTGGCAGTAATACACCAGGATCTCCAATAAGAAGAATTCCTTGTACAAAAAAAATATATAATAACTTAAAAAATTATAAAGAGGTAAGATTAGATGAGGGGATAATAAAAACAATAAAATGGTATAGTGATGAAAAGTATAATTGAACCGTCTTTAACAAAAATTGAAAAAAAATATTATTTGGATGCTTTTAAAAAAAATCAAATTTCAACTTTTGGATTTTACTCAAAAAAGCTTGAAAGAAAAATATCTAATATATCTACGTCTAAATATAACTTAGCTTTAACTTCAGGTAGTGTAGCGCTATATTTAGCACTAAAATCAATAGGATTAGAAAAAAAATGATTTGGTTATTACCACATCTTATACATTTGCAGCAACTACTAGCGCAATTCAACATTTAGGTTCAACGCCATTATTGATCGACATTTCTTTAAATACACTTTGTATCGATTTAGACCAATTAGAAAAATATTTAAAAGATGAAACAATAAGAAAAGAAAGTTTTACATATTCAAAAAAATTTAAAAAAAGTTGGAGCCAAAATTAAAGTAGCCAAGAAACAAATTGAAATATCTGGTCCAAAAAAAATAAAAAATATAAGTAATTTAGTTACCAAAGATTAATACATGTTTAGATGCTGTAAATAATGAAGTAACGGGTGTTGGAATTATTGATGGGAGAAAAAAACACTCAATTCTAT
>JACWDU010000010.1 GCA_014653935.1 Pelagibacterales bacterium SAG-MED23
CACTCAAATTGGTTTAGGAATACCTTTATTAATTTTATATGAATTATCAATTATATCAGTAGGTATAATTGAAAAGAAAGCAGCAGAAAAAAATGCACAATATTAAAGATATCAGAAAAGACTTTGAAAATTTTAAGGATAAACTTAAAAATCGAAATGTTGATATAAGTCTTTATAATATAATAAGTTTAGATGAGAAAAATAGAAAGCTTATTCAAGAAAAAGAAAAATTTGAAATGGAAAAAAAAAACATTTCAAAATCTAAAGATCAAAGTTTATTTGAAAAATCAAAAGAACTTTCTTTAAAGATTGAAGAAATTAATAAGAATCAAATAAAATTACAGACCCAGATTACTGATATTTTATCTTCTATCCCTAATATACCATTAAGCGATGTTCCAGTGGGGCAAGATGAAAATTCTAATAAAGAGATAGAAAAAAAAGGGGAAATAAAAGATTTTAATTTCAAGCCTAAAACTCATTATGAACTAGGAGATAAATTAAATATGCTTGATTTTGACTTAGCCACAAAAACAACTGGCTCAAGATTTGTATTTGTTAAAAAAGAATTAGCACAATTAGAAAGAGCAATATCAAATTTTATGATTGATACGCATACTCAAAAAAATGGTTATACAGAAATATCTCCTCCTTTAATTGCAACTGCTGAAACAATGTTTGGCACTGGACAATTACCAAAGTTTGAAAATGATCAATTTGAAATTAAGTTAGATGAAAGTGAAGGAAGAAAGTTCTTAATACCAACTGCTGAAGTAATTTTGACAAATATTGTAAAAAATCAAATTTTAGAAAAGAATGAACTACCAATTAGAGTAGTTGCATCAACACCATGTTTTAGAAAAGAAGCAGGTAGTTACGGTAAAGATACTAAAGGCATGATCAGGCAGCATCAATTTTACAAGGTCGAACTAGTCAGTATTGTTGAAAACGATAAATGTTCAGAAGAATTAGAGAGAATGTCTAACTCTGCTACAATGATATTGGATGCGTTAAAACTTCCTTATAGAAAAATTGTTTTATGTACTGGTGATATGGGTTTTAGTGCAGAAAAAACCTACGACATTGAAGTTTGGCTTCCATCTGAAAATAAATATAGAGAGATATCAAGCTGCTCATCATGTGGCACTTTCCAAGCAAGAAGAATGAAAGCTAGATATAAAGGACAAGACAGCTCAAAAGAGTTTGTCGGCACCCTTAATGGCAGTGGATTAGCAGTTGGTAGAACCATGATTGCTATTATGGAAAACTATCAAACAGAAGATGGATCTATTTTGATACCCGAAGTTCTGAAGCCATATATGCCAAATATAGATAAAATTTCTATCAATTAAGAGTTGAGTTTGAATAATAGATAGGATAAATAGCCTTAACTTAATAGGACACGTTATGGATGCTGGAATTGGACAATTTATACCTTTAATTTTAATATTTGTTATTTTCTATTTTTTTCTTATTAGACCTCAACAGAAAAAAGTAAAAGATCATAAAGCTATGGTTGAAGCACTTAAAAGAGGGGACAAGGTAATTACTTCTGGTGGTATAGTTGGGACTGTTGAAAGAATAATTGATAACGAAAAAGTTGAGGTTCAAATTTCTGATAATGTAAATGTTGAAGTTGTCAGAGCAACTGGAATTCAAGGCTTAGTAAGCTCTACAGAACCAAAAAAATAACATAACAAAAAAGTGTTATACTTTTCAAAATTACGAATAATTTCAGTAATTGTTTTTACAGTCATCTTTTCCTATTTTGCTTTTTCAAATTTTGTTAAATTCGATGATAAATTTTTTTCAAAAAACATAAATTTAGGTTTAGATTTACAGGGTGGATCTTACTTACTTCTTGAAATAGATAATCGACCAGTAATTACTCAAAAACTACAGGCAAAAATAATTGAATTAAAAAGATATTTTAAAGAAAAGCAAATAACTCTTAAAAATTTTTCACTTAAGGAAGATACAATTTCATTTGAAACAACAGATAACGAAATTGAAAATGTTAAAAATATTTTCAATGACAAAGAAAGTGATGTTAATACTTATTACCCAACTTACAAATCACATGAATTTGATGTTTTAGAAGATGAAAATCTTTTTTCATTAAATTACTCTAGATATGGTTTAGTTTTATTAAAAAATTCCTCACTAGATCAGGCAATTGAAATTGTAAGAAGAAGAGTTGATGAGGTTGGAACAAATGAGCCGAATATTCTTAAAAGAGGAAATGATAGAATATTAGTTGAATTACCTGGTTTAGATGATCCAAATAGAATTAAATCTTTGCTTGGAAAAACAGCAAATCTTACATTCCAATTTATTTCACAAAATAATGAAGAGTCGTTTGGAACAGAAAAATTATCTTTTGAAGATGGTTCCAGAGATGCAATTGTTAGTAAAAGAATAATCTTGAGTGGTGATAACCTAGTTGATGCAAAACCAACAATGAATTCACAAACAAATGAAACAGTAGTTTCATTTAGTTTAGATAGAGTGGGTGCAAAAAAATTTGGTAAAGCAACTAGTACTGGAGTTGGTAAACAATTGGCAATAGTATTAGATGGTAAGATAATAAGCGCTCCCTCAGTCAGAGAGCCTATAATTGGTGGATCAGGACAAATCTCAGGTGACTTTACTTTTCAATCTGCAACAGATCTTGCTCTATTGCTTAGATCTGGAGCTTTGCCTGCACCTTTAAATATTATTGAAGAGCGAACTGTTGGACCTGACTTAGGTCAAGACTCTATAGATGCTGGTATTTTATCTTTGTTTATTGGTTTCTTGTTAGTAATTTTATTTATGATTTATAAGTATAGAGCGTTTGGATTAATTGCTAATTTAGCATTAGTCTCGAACCTCTTTTTATTAATTGGTATTCTAACTTTATTTGAGGCGACATTAACCTTGCCTGGGATTGCAGGTATCATTTTGACAGTTGGTATGGCTGTAGATGCTAACGTTTTAATTTTTGAACGTATTAAAGAAGAGACTAAAAATGAAAAAAATCCAATAATAGCTTTTGATGCTGGATATACAAAATCAAGAACAACTATTTTAGATGCAAACATTACAACACTAATTGCTGCGTTCATTTTGTTTTTTATGGGATCAGGACCTGTAAAAGGTTTTTCTGTAACTTTAGGTGTTGGTATTTTGACTACTTTGTTTTCAGTTTATTTCATAGCAAGATTGTTAACTTCTTTTTATGTGGTGAAAAATAAAGATAAGGAGCAGTTACTTTAAAATGAATAATATTTCTTTTAATAAGTTTTATAGAAAATTTAATATATTGTCACTGATCCTAATAGTAATTTCATTAGTATTTTTAATTTTTAAAGGTTTAAATTATGGTGTTGATTTCAAAGGTGGTACTTTAATTGAATTAAGAACTACAGATAAAACAAATAACATCAGTCTTATAAGAGATAGCTTTAATCAAATGAATTTAGGAGACGTTTCAGTTAAAAAATTTGGTAATGAGATAGACTTTATTGTTAAGTTTGAAAAGCAAAATTCAAATGATCCTGAATTTATTAAAAATATTAAAAATAAATTATCTAGTTCCATTGGTGAAGTCGACTTTAGAAGAGTAGAAAATGTTGGTCCCAAAGTAAGCTCAGAACTCTTAAAATCTGGAATTATAGCTATAAGTTTGTCACTTGCAGCAATGCTTTTGTATATTTGGATAAGATTTGAATGGCAGTTTAGCTTAGGAGCTATTTTAGCTATATTTCATGACGTTATAATTACATTGGGTTTATTTTCTATTTTCTCACTTGAAATAAACCTTTCTATAGTAGCAGCTGTTTTAACTATTGTTGGTTATTCAATGAACGATACTGTTGTTATATTTGATAGAGTAAGAGAAAATTTAAGAAAGTATTCCGATATTAAAATTTTTGACTTAACTAATATTTCAATAAATGAAACTTTATCTAGAACAATAATCACATCTGTTACAACATTGTTAGCTCTTTTATCAATCTACTTATTTGGCGGTGAAATACTAAAAGGCTTTTCTTTAGCAATGATATTAGGAGTTATTTTTGGAACTTACTCCTCAATATATATCGCAAATCCTATTCTCGTTGCACTGAATGTTAGCCAAAGAACAATAGTTAAAGAAGAAGAAAAAAATTAATATAGGTTTTGAGCTATTACCATTGTCAGAAGCATTGGTAATGATAGAAGCGTATTTGTTCTAGAAAAAAGCATCGCTGTTTTTGCAGATTTAGCCTTAATGTCAGCTTCAACCTCTACAATGCCTAAAGCTTTTTTCTGATTAGGCCATATTACAAACCACACATTAAATGCCATTATAATTCCTAACCACATACCAATCCCTATGGCAGTAGCTTTTCCACCACCCGATCCAATTCCTAATGTCATAGCTTGATGAACATAACCGTTTAAATAAGCTAAAATAAGTCCTGATACTACTGTAACTAAAGCTGCCCATCTAAACCAAAAAAGAGCTGCAGGAGCTATAACTTTTCCAATAGCTGGTTTTTGTTCGTCTGGAATTTTTGCCATGTTAGGTATTTGAACAAAATTAAAATACCAAAGTAATCCAATCCACATAATTGCAACAATCACATGAATATATCTAAATAACCAACTCCAAAAAACTTGATCAATATCAAAACCACCATTTCCAAAGTATAAACCTACAAATAATAAGATAGATAAAGCTAAAGAAATGTGAATTGTTTTGGATAATGATTGAAGAATCGATGTCATAATTTCAATAATTTATACTATTTTTGATTGAAACTTAAGCAGTTTTTTTGAACTTATTGTCCAATAAAGGTTTTAAAAATTTACCAGTGTAACTCTCCTTAACATCAATGATTTCCTCGGGTTTTCCTTCTGCAATGATATTTCCTCCTTTAACACCACCATCTGGACCCATATCAACAATATAATCAGCTGTTTTTATAACATCTAAATTATGCTCTATAACAACCACAGTATTTCCAGTTGCAACAAATGTATGTAATATTTCTAATAATTTTTTAATATCATGCTGATGCAATCCTGTTGTTGGTTCATCTAAAATATAAATTGTTCTTCCAGTTGATCTTTTCGATAATTCTTTTGCTAATTTAATTCTTTGAGCCTCACCACCGGATAGAGTTGTTGCTTGCTGTCCAATTTTTATATACCCAAGTCCAACTTTTTTCAGTGTGAGCAGTTTTGTTTTAATATTTGAAATGTTTTCAAAATATTCACAACCTTCATCTACTGTCATTGCTAAAACATCTGCAATACTTTTATCTTTAAATTTAATTTCCAATGTCTCTCTATTATACCTAGTTCCCTTACACTCATCGCAAGTGATATATACATCAGGTAGAAAATGCATCTCATATGTTATTACACCATCTCCCTCACAAGCTTCACACCTTCCACCCTTTACATTGAAAGAAAATCTTCCAGGCTTATATCCTCTACTTTTAGACTCTGGTAAATTAGTAAACCAATCCCTTATGGGACCAAATGCACCTGTATATGTTGCAGGATTTGATCTCGGTGTTCTACCGATAGGTGATTGGTCTATATCTATAATTTTATCAACTAATTCTATTCCTTTAAAACCCCTAAAAGGTTTAGGTATTTTTCTTGATTTATTATTATTTAAAGTGAGATTTAGAGCGCTGTATAGTGTTTGAAGTATCAATGTTGATTTTCCACTTCCAGATACACCTGTTACACATGTAAAACTTCCTAATGGAATTTTTAGATTAACGTTGTTTAAATTATTTCCAGTTGCACCACTAATTTCTAAAAACCTTCCGTTTTTTGCAAGTCTTCTATTTCTTGGGATTGGTATGAAGCTTTTATTAGATAAATATCTTCCAGTAATACTTTCGTTGTTATTCAAAATATCTTTATAAGATCCCTGAGCAATTACTTCACCACCTTTATTTCCTGCTTCAGGACCTAAATCAATAATATGATCCGCATTTTCCATTGTTTCAGTGTCATGTTCAACGACTATGACAGTATTTCCCAAATCTCTAAGTCTTTTTAATGCGTCTATTAATTTAACGTTATCTTTTTGATGCAATCCAATAGAAGGCTCATCTAGAACATATAATACACCTGTTAACCCTGAACCTATTTGCGAAGCTAGTCTTATTCTCTGTGCTTCACCACCTGATAAAGTTCCAGACTCTCTTGATAAAGTTAAGTAGTCAAGACCAACGTTTAATAGAAAGTTCAATCTTTCATTTATTTCTTTCAAAATATGTTGAGCAATTTTAAGTTGACGTTTATCTAATTTTGTTTCGAGTGATTTGAACCATTCTTTGGCATCAAATATAGATTTTTCTGTTACTTCACTAATATTAAGTTCGTTAATTTTAACACAAAGAGCTTCATCCTTTAATCTGTGCCCGTTACATCTTTCACATTTTGTATCTGATTGATACTGAGATATTTCCTCTCTTTTCCAATCACTATCAGTTTCTAGAAACCTTCTCTCCAAATTATTTACTACTCCTTCAAACGTTTTTTTATGAGAGTATTTTTCATACCCATCGTCATAAGAAAATTTTATTTCTTCATCATCAGAACCAAACAAAATTACATCTTTAATTTTTTTTGAAAGTCTTGCCCATCTATCATTTAATGAAAATCCATAATGCTTGGCTATAGATGATAAAGTTTGAGCATAATATAAAGAAGAAGATTTTGACCAAGGTTCTATAGCTCCATCTGCAATAGTTTTCTTCTCATCTGGAACAACTAATTTTGGATCTACATTTAATTTAACTCCGATACCTTCGCATTCCTCGCATGCTCCGTATGGGCTATTAAAAGAAAAAAGCCTTGGCTCTATTTCTTCAATAGTAAAACCACTTTCAGGGCAAGCAAATTTAGTCGAAAAAATTAAATTTTCAGTTTTTCTAAATTTTTTTGGAAGAGTTTCATCCTCGTATTCGACAAACATTAATCCATTCGCAAGATTAACTGCAGTTTCAACACCTTCGGCCAGTCTATTTCCTAGTGAAGCGTTTAAAACAATTCTATCAACTAGAACTGCTATATCGTGTTTTAATTTTTTATTTAGTTCTGGAACATCATCAATATCATACAGTTTGTTATCAACTTTGATTTTTCTAAATCCTCTTTTTTTATAGCCAAGAATATCTTTTCTATATTCTCCTTTTCTTCCTCTAACTACTGGTGCATATAAAAAAATTGTTGATTTTTTTGGCAGTGTTTTAATCTTATCAACAATTTGACTTATTGTTTGGGAAGTAATCGGTAATCCAGTAAATGGAGAGAAGGGTATACCTGCTCTTGCATAAAGCACTCTCATATAATCATAAATTTCTGTAACAGTTGCAACTGTAGATCTTGGATTTTTAGATGTATTTTTCTGCTCAATTGAGATTGCTGGGCTTAATCCTTCTATTAAATCCACATTTGGTTTTTTCATTTTATCTAAAAACTGTCTCGCATAAGCCGACAAACTTTCAACATATCGTCTCTGGCCTTCGGCATAAACTGTATCAAATGCTAAAGAAGATTTTCCTGATCCAGATAGACCAGTTATGACCACAAATTTTTCTTTTGGAATCTCTAACGAAATATTCTTTAAATTGTGCTCTTTTGCACCCTTAATAACTATCTTTTTAAGCATAATTTTTGTTGCTTTAGTTTAATAAAATTAATATTCAAGTTAATAAGTGATATAATAAACATTCTTAAATATTAAAATATTATGGCTGGTAGTTTAAATAAAGTGTTATTAATTGGTCGTTTAGGCGCAGACCCAGAAGTAAAGCAAATGGTGAACGGAAAAAGTGTTGCCAGATTAAGCCTTGCTACAAGTCAATCGTGGAAAGATAAGAATACTGGTGAAAAAAAAGAAAAAACTGAATGGCATAGAGTAGTAGTCTTTAACGAAGGTTTAGTAAATGTTGTTCAGCAATATTTAAAAAAAGGTGCACAAGTATACGTTGAAGGTCAACTTTCAACAAGAAAATGGAAAGATGAACAAAGTGGACAAGATAAATATTCAACGGAAATTTTAATACAAGGTTATAATTCATCTTTAACTATGCTTGGCGGTGGTAATCAAAATAATATTGCATCACAAGATAATAAACAAAATTTTGATGATAGCCCTTCACCTGATCAAAGCGGCTTAGACGACGATATTCCATTTTAAATAATATGGAAAAAACCCAAATTCCTAAAATCAATAATAATATTAAACCAATCTCAATGTATGATGAGATGAGTTCATCATATCTCTCTTATGCTATGAGTGTTATAGTGAGTAGGGCGCTACCTGATATCAGAGATGGATTAAAGCCAGTTCATAGAAGAATTATATATGCAATGCACAAAGGTGGCTTTGATTGGTCAAAACAATTCAGAAAATCTGCAAGAATTGTTGGAGATGTAATTGGTAAATATCATCCTCATGGAGATCAAGCTGTTTACGATGCGCTGGTGAGAATGGTTCAAGAATTTTCAATGAGCTTACCATTAGTTGATGGACAGGGGAATTTTGGTTCTATAGACGGAGACCCACCTGCAGCGATGAGATATACTGAAACTAAACTTGCTAAAGTCTCACAGTTTTTAATCGATGATATAGAAAAAAATACAGTATCCTTTAAAAGTAATTACGATGAAACAGAGCAAGAACCTATTGTGTTACCTGCTCAATATCCAAATCTTTTAGTTAATGGAGCTGGTGGAATAGCTGTTGGAATGGCAACAAGCATACCACCTCATAATTTGGGCGAGGTTGTGGATGGAACATTAGCCTTAATCAAAAACAAAGATATTAAAATAAATGAATTAATGAAACATATTCCTGGTCCAGACTTTCCAACAGGTGGATTAATAATTGGAAAAGATATAATTAAACAAGGATACAAAACTGGAAGAGGATCTTTTAAAATTCGTGGAGAAATTTCAGTTGAAAATTTAAAAAATGGTAAAGATAGACTTGTTATTTCTTCAATACCTTATCAAATTAACAAGTCCAATTTAAATGAGAGAATTGCTGAATTAGTAAGAGATAAAAAAATAGAGGGTATAAGTGATATAAGAGATGAGTCTAATAGTGTTGGTATTAGAGTATCTATAGACCTCAAAAGAAATGTTGAGCCAGAAACTGTCAAAAGACAATTATACAAATTCACATCCATAGAATCATCATTTGGTTTTAATTCACTTGCAATAGTTGATCAAAAACCAAAGACCTGCAACCTTAAAGATTTCTTAGAAAACTTTTTAAAATTTAGAGAAGATGTAGTTATAAAAAGAACAAAATTTGATCTTAATAAAGCAGAGGAGAGAGTTCATATTTTATTAGGTTTATCCGTGAGTGTTGAAAATATTGATAAAGTTATTAAAATAATCAGATCATCCAAAAATCCTGAAGAGGCAAAAAATTCTCTTTTAAAAACAACTTGGAAAATTAATAGAGCATCAAAACTTATTAAATTAGTTGATAATAAAAATTATAAAGGAAAATATGTACTTTCAAGCGATCAAGTGACGTCTATATTGGAACTTAGACTACAAAAATTAACTGCAATAGGAATAAATGAAATAGAGGTAGAAATTAAAAAATTAGCTGCAGAGATTTCTAAGTATAAAAAAATTATTAATTCAAAAAATGAGCTGTTAAGAGTAATAAGCAACGATTTGCAGATGATAAAAGAAAAATTTTCAGTACCCAGAAGAACTCAAATTATAGATGCTGTCTTAAATTATGATATTGAAGAAACAATTCAAAAAGAGACTGTGATAATTACTATTACGCTTCAGGGTTATATAAAAAGAGGTGCATTAAGCAACGTTAAACAACAAAAAAGGGGTGGCAAAGGAAAAGCAGGGATTAAAACTAGAGAAGAAGACTCTGTTGTTCAAACTTTGTCTGTAGATACCCATACGTCATTGTTATTTTTTTCAACTGAAGGTTTAGCTTATAAAGTTAAAGCCTGGAAAATACCTGAAGGTTCAGCGTCATCTAAAGGTAAATCACTCTTTAATATACTGCCTTTAAAAAATCATCAGTCTATTAGCTCTATTATGCCGTTTCCTGCTGATGATGTTGATAAGAAAAATATGCACATTATATTTGCAACTAGCAAAGGAAAAATAAGAAAGAATAATTTAGAAGATTTTTCATCTATTAATGCATCTGGTAAAATTGCAATGAAGCTAGACTCTGATGATAAAATTATTGGTGTAAAAATATGCACTGATGATCAAGATATAATGTTAAATACCAAATTTGGAAAATGCATAAGGTTTGAGTCAAAAAAACTTAGAGTTTTCAAAGGACGATCTTCCAAAGGTATAAGAGGCATAAATCTGTCAGAAAAAGATACAATTGTTTCTTTATCTATAGTCGACAAAGATGATAATAAAAAAAATAAAAATAAAACTAAAGATGAAAAAACTGAGACAAAAGCAAAAGAAAAATTTATCTTATCAATTACAGAAAATGGTTATGGCAAAAGAACATCCCATTATGATTTTAGAGTCACTAATCGAGGAGGAAAGGGGATAATTGGAATTGTAAATTCTCCAAGAAATGGCAATGTCTCTTCATCTTTCCCAGTTTTTGAAGGTGATCAAATATTAATATCTACAAACAAAGGTAGAGTTATTAGAACAGCCGTTAAAGAAATAAGAATTGCTGGAAGAAATACTCAAGGAGTAAGAATTATTAAATTAACTGGCGATGAAAAGGTTGTCTCTTCAATTAAATTAGATGATAATTTGGTTTAATGAAAAATATAGCTATATACCCGGGAACATTCGATCCAATAACTAACGGTCATATTGATGTTATAAAAAAAGCGTTAAAATTAGCTGACAAAATAATTGTTGGTATATCAGACGGTAATGAAAAAAATTTCTTATTTCCAATTGACGAAAGATACAAAATTGTCAAAAAAGCCTTGTATGGCGACTTGAAATTAGCAAAAAGTAAAATTCAAGTAATCAAGTTTAACTCCTTAACAACAGAACTATGTAAAAAATATAAATCAAACCTAATTCTTAGAGGTTTAAGGGCAGTATCAGATTTTGAATATGAGTTCCAACTAGCGGGAATGAACAGAAAATTAAATAATAAAGTAGAAACAGTTTTTCTAATGTCAGACGTTGAAAATCAGATTATTTCATCGAGATTTGTGAAAGAAATAGCTTTACACAAAGGTGATTTAAGGAAATTTACCACAAAAAGTACAATTAAGTCATTAAAAGAGATTTATGCTTAAAAAAATCATTATTTTATTTTTATCAATATTTTTATTAACAACAGCTTTAAATGCAAAGGAGAATACAATGATACTTAAATTAAAAGATGGAGATGTAAAAATTGAATTATTTCCAGACGTGGCACCAAACCATGTTAAAAGAATAACTGAGTTAGCAAACAGTGGAAAATATGACGGAGTTGTTTTTCATAGAGTAATAGATGGATTTATGGCCCAAACAGGCGATGTACAATTTGGAAATTCATCTTCTGATAAATTCAACTTAAGTAGAGCTGGCATGGGCGGTTCTGATCTACCTGATCTTAAAGAAGAGTTTAATGATTTACCACATGAGAGAGGAACATTGTCAATGGCAAGATCTTCAGATCCAAATAGTGCTAACAGTCAGTTCTTTATTTGTTTTGGATCTACGCCACATCTTGATAGACAATATACTGTTTTTGGAAAAGTAACAGAAGGTATGGAATTTGTCGATATGATTACAAAAGGAGATGGATCTAATGGATCTGTTTCTAATCCAGATAAAATAATTAGCTTTAAATCCGAGTAGAATTTAATGGATGGAAGACATTAAAAAGAATTTTTCTTTTAGCGTAAAACATCAATATAAAAATTATCGAGTAGGATTAATTCAAACCCATCGTGGTGATATTAATACTCCTGCTTTTATGCCTGTGGGTACTCAAGCTACTGTTAAAGGTGTTTTTATTGATGATATTATTAAGACAGGAAGCGAGATTATTCTCTCAAATACATATCACCTAATGATTAGACCTGGCACTGAAAGAATCGAAGCTGTTGGAGGTTTGCATAAATTTATGAATTGTAAGCTTCCTATTTTAACAGACTCTGGTGGTTACCAGGTAATGTCATTATCTAAATTTAATAAGATTGATAAAGTTAAAGGAGCAATTTTTCAGTCTCATATAGATGGAAAAACTTTTGTATTAAGTCCGGAGGAAAGCATTAAAATACAAAAAAAACTTAACTCAGACATTGTAATGGTAATGGATGAATGTCCAAAAAATACTAATGATTATAACAAAATTAAAACATCTATGAATTTATCTACAGATTGGGCGAAAAGGTCTAAGGAAGAATTTGGAAAAAATCCGCACAAAGCTTTGTTTGGCATTGTTCAAGGAGGTTTATTTAATGACTTAAGGAATGAGTCACTTAATAAATTAATTGAAATCGGATTTGAAGGATATGCAATTGGCGGTTTAGCTGTTGGAGAAACTCAAAAAGAAATGTTTGAGGTATTAGATGGCATCAAAGATAATCTACCAATAGATAAACCAAGATATTTAATGGGTGTAGGAACTCCATCTGATATATTGGGAGCAGTTAAGAGGGGAATAGACATGTTTGACTGTGTCCTTCCAACAAGATCAGGAAGAACTGGATTAGCCTTTACTTGGAATGGTAGAATTCAAATTAGAAATTCTGAAAATAAATTAGATAATACACCTCTAGATAGTAATGTTACAAAGTTTGATTTAAATAAATACTCTAAAAATTATTTAAATCACCTTAACAATACTAATGAGATGTTGTCATCAATGATTTTGACATTAAATAATATAAATTTTTATCAAGAACTTATGTTTGAAATCCGAAAAAATATCAAAATGGGAACTTTTGATCAATTTCATGACAGGTATATTAATATTTTGTAAATTTTAACCATTGCCAAATATCAAAAAATCAATATAAGAATTTTCGTGTTGGGCCCTTAGCTCAGTTGGTAGAGCAATTCCCTTTTAAGGAATGGGTCGATGGTTCGAGTCCATCAGGGCTCACCAATACTTTATGAAATAGGTGGATACTCCAGGATTATTTCATTCATCCATGTATTTATTTGATTTATTCTTCTTTCATTTGAAGGATGGGTATTTAAAAATTCAGGTGGTTCTTTACCTTTATTAGCTTTCTTCATACGTTCCCATATTTTTGTTGTTTCTCTAATATCATATCCAGAAAGTGAGGAAAAAATTAACCCTAAATAATCAGCTTCGCTTTCTTGTTTTCTTGTAAATGGATTCATAATTCCTATTTGAGATAACATTCCAACTGTATTCATTCCTGTTGTTTTATTAACTTGTGATAATTTTCCACCAGTAGCTATATCAATTATACCAGTTGTTGTATTTAAAAGAACTGCTCTACTTTGCCTTTCAATTGAATGTTTGGCAACTGCATGTGCAATTTCATGACCCATTACAGCAGCTAATCCATTTTCATTTTTTGTTATATCTAACATGCCCGTATATACAGCAATTTTACCTCCCGGCATACACCAAGCATTTTTAATTTTTTTGTTATCAATTAAAATATATTCCCATAAAAAATTTCTTGTAGGATCCTCCATATCGTTTCTATAAAAATATTCTGATATTGAATTTTCTATTTTTGTTCCAATTTGTATAATTTTATCCAAACTTTCTTTATCATCACTAAGTTTGACTTTTAGCTTTACTTGTTCATAAAATTTTGCAGCCTGGGCATTTAAACGTGATTCTGGAACTAGTTTTAATTGTTTTCTATCCGTTATTGGAGTAGTAGTACACGAGTGCAAACCGGCTGAAATGCACCCACAACCCAATAAATATATAAAATTTCTTCTATTCACTTTTGATAGTATTTATATTACATCTATTTAATAATCAATTATTAGATATGTCTAAATTTACAAAAAAAAAAATTTCATTTATAGCAAAATTAAGAAACTATTTTATTACAGGTGTTGTAGTTTTAGTTCCTATTGGTATCACCCTATATCTAACAACTTTTTTTATTTCAATTTCTTCAAATCTAATTCCACAAGGCATTAATCCTAATAACTATTTACCCTTTGCTATACCTGGACTTGAAATTTTATTATCTATAATATTTATAACTTTTGTTGGAGGCTTATCTTTATCATTTATTGGAAAAAAAATTTTACAACTGTTTAATGATTTACTAAAGAAGATTCCTATATTAAGAACAATATATTCAGCCATTGGACAAATGACAGAAACATTTGCACCCAAGAAAGGTTCAAAGAAAAGTGTAGTTCTAATACAATATCCTAGAAAAGGTACTTGGGCAGTTGGTTTTGCTACAAAAGAAAATAAAGGTGAAATATCAAAAAAAACCAACACAGATTTAGTCAACGTTTTTGTTCCAACAACGCCAAACCCAACTAGTGGTTTTTTGTTAATGTTCCCCAAGAGTGAAATTGTATATTTGGACATGACATTTGAGGAGGCCTCAAAATTTATTGTTTCGGCAGGAACTTCAGATACAAAATCTAAATAGCTTCATTGATTACAGCAACTTTATCGTAAAGTTTTATAAGTTTGTTAAAATTGTTTGTTTTAATATTATTTTTTTCTATTTTTTTAATATAATTTTCAGCAATTTTGAATAGATTTTCGTGCTGGATGGGATCTGCTAAGTTATACTTTTTTAAACCACTTTGTTTAAATCCTAAAATATCACCATATCCTCTTATTTTTAAATCTTCCTCAGCAATTTTAAAGCCATCGGTAGTATTTTTGAGTATAGATATTCTCTTACGTGCGTTTTCGCTTAGTCCTGACTTAAACATCAGAATACACGAAGACTCTTTGCTTCCTCTTCCTACTCGACCCCTTAATTGATGGAGTTGAGATAAACCATATTTATTTGAATTTTCAATAACAATTACATTTGCATTAGGGAAATCAATCCCAACCTCAATTACTGTAGTAGAAACTAATATATCTATTTTTTTATCATTGAACTTATTTAACACTAAATCTTTTTCATCTTTATTCATTGCTCCATGAATAATATCAACTTTATCTGTAAAAATTTTACTTAAATAATTGTATTTTTCTGTAGCTGATTGTTGGTCAATTTTTTTTGATTCCTTGATAAGTGGGCAAACCCAAAAAACTTGGTTTTTATTTAAAATTTCACTTTTAATAAAATTAATAACCTCATCAACTTTTATCTCATTTTTACTATAAGTTTTGATTGGCTTTCTGTTTTTTGGTTTCGTTTTAATTAATGAAATATCCATATCTCCATAAATTGTCATCATCATTGTTCTTGGAATAGGGGTTGCTGACATAACGAGTACATCACAATCTTTCCCTCCTTTGTCCGATAGTTTTTTCCTTTGATTGACCCCAAACTTATGTTGTTCGTCAATAATTATTAAACCTAATTTAAAGTAAGTAATCTTTTCTTGGAAAAGAGAATGAGTGCCAATTAAAATATCAATTTTATTATCTGATAAAGCGGTTAAAATTTTTTTTCTTTTTTTATATTCGGTTTTGCCAGTTAATATCTCAGGTTTGCAATAATTATTAAAATTTTCTGATATAAACTTATAATGTTGAATAGCCA
>JACWDU010000011.1 GCA_014653935.1 Pelagibacterales bacterium SAG-MED23
TAGATAAAGAAACAATTGTTGCAGGGACTGCTGTTTCACAAAAAAAAGTTTCAGTATTTGCGAAGGATAATAACATTTCTGGGCTGGAGTTTATGTCGTGTATTCCAGGTTCCGTAGGAGGTGGTATTAGAATGAACTCCGGGTGTTTTGAAAAAGAATTTAAAGATACTCTGGTCTCTATTCAACTAATTAATTTTAAAGGTATTGTAAGAAGTGTACCAGCAAATCAAATTAATTTTAATTATAGGTCAGTAGAATTGCCTCAAGACATAATATTTTTAAGCGCAACTTTTAAAGGAAAAGAAAAAAATAGTTTAGAAATAAATGATTATATGAATGAGTTGAACACAATTAAAAATAAGGCTCAACCAACTAAAATTAAAACAAGTGGTAGTACTTTTAAAAATCCAATTAATCAAACAGATAAAAAAGTTTGGGAGTTAATTAGATCAAGCGTTCCTAATAATATAAGTTTTGGAGATGCAGCAATCTCCGAAAAACATGCTAATTTTTTTGTAAATAAAAAAAATGCAAGATCTGTAGACATGAAGTCTTTAATTAATTTAGTTAAAAAAAAAGTTAAAGATCACACAGGTGTAAAATTACAATTAGAAATTGTGGTAGTTGAATGATGAGTAAAGTTCTAATATTAGCAGGAGGATATTCTAATGAAAGAGAGATTAGTTTAATAACTGCTAAAAGTGTTATTAGAGAGCTAAAAAAGATTAGAAAATATAAACTATTATTAATTGAACCTGATGGAGAGTTTGTCAAAAAATTAAGAAAATTTAAGCCAGATTTAGTTTTTAACCTTTTACATGGAAGGTATGGAGAGGATGGCTACATCCAATCAATTCTAGAATCTGAAAAAATAAATTATACCCACTCTGGTGTTTTGTCATCATCATTAGCAATAGATAAAGAAATATCAAAAAAAATTTTTATTAAAAATAATATTTTAACACCTCCTTACATTAAATTTTCTTTTAAAAATAAATTAGATATTAAAAAGATAAAAAAAAAAATTGATAGAAAACTCAGATTTCCTGTCGTTCTTAAACCAATTAATGAGGGTTCTAGTGTTGGAGTATATATTACTGATAGAAAAAATTTTATCAAAAATCTTAAGAAATTAGAAAAATTTAAGGAAATTTTAATTGAGAAATATATACCTGGAAGAGAAATTCAAGCCGCCATTCTAGGCAGCAAGAAATTAGGAATAATTGAATTAAAACCAAAAAGAAGATTTTATGATTATAAAGCTAAGTATAGTGCAAGTGCAAAGACTGAACATATTATACCAGTAAATGTAAATGAAAAAAATTATAATAAAGTGAATTCAATAGCCATGAAAGCTCATAAACTTTTAAAATGTAGAGGGGTATCAAGGTCTGATTTTAGATTTTATAAAAACAAATTTTATTTACTAGAGTTAAATACTCAGCCTGGCATGACCTCGCTTTCTTTAGTGCCGGAAATAGCGAAATATCAAAAAATTGATTTTATACAACTTATAGAAGAAATAATGAGAGATGCATCCGTTAATAAATAAGTATAAACTATACCTTTATATATTTTTTTTTATTTTTTTGAGTTCAATATTCAATTTTCAATTTTTAGAGGGTCTTCAAGAAAAATTCATCTTAAAAAAAATTAGTATCAAAGGTTTATCCAATAATGAAAAAGAGATGATAGAAGAAGAATTTCATATTTTGAAGAATACCAATATTTTTAAATTGAATGAAAAAGATGTTTTGGAGAAATTGAATAAGTTTAATTTTTTAGAAAACATATATGTAAATAAAATTATACCATCTTCATTAAATATTAATTTATCAAAGACATCAATACTTGGGCAAACATTAAGAAATGGAGAAAATTTTTATATAGGCAAAAATCAAAAGTTTATAAAATCTGTTCAATTAAATGAATTAATTGAAACAGCTACAGTCTTTGGGGATTTTGAAATAGAGGAATATTTAAATTTAATCAATATTTTAAATGCTCATAAATTAGATATAAAAAATATAAAAAATTATTATTATTTCAAAAATAAAAGATGGGATCTATTATTTTCTAATGGACTTACATTAATGCTACCCTCTAAAAATATTGAAAAATCAATTAAAATTTATAAAAAAATGTTAACTAATGATAATTTTGTAAATGCAAAAATTATAGACCTTCGTGTAACAAATCAAATTATATTAACAAATTCTAATGAGTGAATATAAAGCTGTAATAGACCTTGGAACTAAAAATTTAAGATTAGGTATTTTTGATTTAAACACAAAAAGTGTATATTCTTCGAAACAAATCATTAATGATGATTTAGCACAATCTTTAAATACTCTCATAAGAGACGCAGAAAAGCATTTGTCTACACATATAGATAATACTGTAGTTTTGTATGATAGTCCAAAATTTTCTTCTTTAGACATATCTATTAAAAAAGTGTTTGATCATAGCGTTCCAATAGACAAAGTTTATGAAAGTTTAATAGAGGAAGCTAATTTTATAGTTTCTCAAAATAATTTTAAAAATCAGATAATTCATCTGGTGGTAAATAATATAATTATAGATGGGAATAAAAAAATAACTAAAATTATCAAAAACAAAAAAATTAAATTTTTAATATTAGAAATTAAATTTATATGTATTAGCAAAATTTTGAGAAATGAGATTTCGAATATATTTAAAAAAAATAATTTGAAAATAAGTAATTTGTATTGCTCGAGTTATATAAAAACTACTTTTTATAAAAAGAATTTTGACAATAAAGATACTCTAATTTTTTTAGATATTGGTTTTGAAAGAACGAGTTGTTTTATTTTCGAAAATGATAAATATGAGTTTTTTAATTTTATACCAATTGGTGGTAATAATATAACAAAAGATATTTCTAAAGTCTTAAAATTAAATTTAGACTACTCAGAAGATTTAAAAATTAAATTGAATAAAGATGAGAATGAAATATTTTTAAATAGGAATGACTTTTATAAAAAAAATCCATTTAGTGAGGTTTTAGATAAAAATATTTCTATTGGTTTATTAAAGCAAATTATAGAAGCAAGGGTAAAAGAAATTTTTGAATTATCATTAAATAAATATTATTTAATTAAAAATTTTAGTATAAATAAAAAACCAAAAATAATTCTTTTTGGAGGTGGATCTAAATTATTGCCAAATACATACAAGTTAAATACTGATAAAATATTTTCAGAATTGGTTTTCTTTCAAGAATATGATTCGAATATTTGCGAAGCTGGTTATTTTTATAGTAATAGTGATGAAAGTTTTTATACTCAAACTAAAAAAAGAGAACAAAAGGTGGGTTTTTTTGAGAGCTTTTTCAACTTTTTCTCAAAATAGCGGTATTTTCTTGTAATAATACTTGAATATTAAATTTTCCTTTTATTTATATATTTTGAGAATGTCAGTTTTATCTCAATCTACAATATTAAGTAAAATATCATTAACTGGTATTGGAATTCATACAGGTAAAAAAGTAAACCTTAATATTTTACCTTCGTCTCCAAACTCAGGAATCATTTTTAAAAGAACCGATTTAAAAAAAAATAATATTGTAATACCAAATTTTGAAAATGTTAGTGAAGCAACGCTCTGCACAACAATATCAAATGAATATGGAGTTAAAGTTTCCACAATTGAGCATCTTATGGCTGCTTTTTTGGGATTGGGAATAGATAATGCAATTGTCGAAGTTGATTCCCAAGAAATTCCTATACTCGATGGATCTGCTAAAGATTTTGTAAAAATTTTAATTAAAACAGGGCTTAAATATAGTGATGTTCCAATTAAGCTAATTAAAATTAATAATCATATTGAAGTAGAAGATGGAAATAAATATATATCATTCGATAAATCCAATACTACATTGGAAATAGAATTTGAAATAAATTATAAAAATCAATTTATAAAAAATCAGAAAAATAAAGTAAATGTTTTTGAGGACAAATTAGATGATATCTATAATTCAAGAACTTTTTGCCTCTATGAAGATATTGAAATGTTGAAAAAATTAGGTTTAGGGAAAGGTGGATCTCTTGAAAATGCAATAGTTGTTAAAAATAATAATATTCTCAATGGTGGTGGTTTGAGAAATAAACATGAATTTGTAAATCATAAAATTCTTGATTGTATGGGAGATCTATATTTAGTCGGTTATAGAATAATTGGATCTTTAGTATGCAGGCAAGGTGGTCATAGTTTAACCAACAAATTATTGAGAAAAGTCTTTAGTGATAATAGAAACTATTCTTTACTTGAAATTAAAGGAAAAAGTTTACCTCATTCATTAATAAACAATCGTCATAATCTAAAATCTATTGCTTAACAATTAGAATTTTAAAAAAATTCTGATAAATTTAAACTATGAAATATCATATTTTTTTAATTTACTTTTTTTTAACTCTAAGCTTGATTTCTTGCTCAGAAAAAGAAGAAAAGATTTCATTCATTAAAGAAGATAATTTAGAAATGCAGATGATTGAGGCATATAATGAGGGATTAAAAGAGTTTAATAGAGGAGATATTTTTTTTGCAGCAAAAAAGTTTAACGAGGTTGAGCTTCTATATCCACAATCAATATGGGCTCCGAGATCAACTTTAATGGCTGCATATGTTTATTATACTCAATTATACTTTACCGATACCATAATTGAGCTAGAAAGATTTTTAGAAAAATATCCAAACCATCCAAATACAGATTATGCTTATTATTTAATGGCAATTAGTCATTACAATCAAATCGTAGACGAAAAGAAAGACTTAGGTGAAATAATTAAGGCAAAAGGATATTTTATAAAGCTAATTGACGAGTATCCAGATACTGATTTTGCAGAAGATGCAAACTTTAAACTTGAATTAATTGAGGAAGTATTAGCTTCTAAAGAATTATACTTAGCTAACTATTACTTAGATAGAGAAAAGTGGATCCCAGCGATGAACAGATATAAAAATATAGTAAATTATTATGATACTACTATTTTTATTGAAGAAGCATTATATAGATTAGTTGAGTTGAATTATAAATTAGGCTTAATTGATGAAGCAAAAAAATATACTTCAGTCCTTGGATATAATTATCAATCGAGTGATTGGTATGACAGATCTTATAAAATACTAAATAAAGATTATGAAAAATCACAACTAACTAAAGGTGGTAAAAAAGAAAGGTCCTTAATCAAAAAATTCAAAAGTTTATTTGAATAATCAGATGAAATGAAAGATAGCGAAATAAAAAAATTATATAAGAAAAAAATAAATGAAATTAAAAAAAATAATGAATTGTACTTTGATCAAAGTTCACCAAAAATAACTGATGGAGAGTATGATAAAATAAAAAAGGAAATTTTTGAATTAGAAAATAAATATTCTTATTTAAAAAGTGCTGCTTCTCCGTCAAATATGTTGGGTTTTACACCTTCCAAAAACTTTATTAAGTCAAAACATAGAGTTAAAATGTTATCATTATCTAATGCATTTAACATAGAGGACTTAGAAAATTTTGAAAAAAAGATTTTTAATTATTTAAGCCAGAAAACTGAAATCGAATATAGTGTTGAGCCAAAAATAGATGGTATCTCAGCCTCTTTAACTTATAAAAATGGTATATTTGTTTTAGGTACATCCAGAGGGGATGGTTCAATAGGGGAAGTAATAACTGATAATTTAAAAACTATTAAAGATATACCTCAAAAGGTTATTAATAAAGATTTTCCCAATGACATAGATATTAGAGGAGAAGTTTTTATAAAAAAAAATAATTTTAGTAAATTAAAAAATGATTTTGCTAATCCAAGAAATGCAGCATCAGGTTCATTAAGACAAAAAAATCCTCAGGAAACTAAAAAAATTCCTCTAAATTTCGTAGCTTATACTTATGGGTATTTTGAAAGTGAAAAAATAAAAAAACAATCAGAATTTTTATATTCATTAAAAAAATGGGGCTTCAAAACCAGCAAACACAATAAGGTGTTAAAGACTATCAATGATTTAGAAAATTTTCATAAAAAGTTTGAGAATGACAGGTTTGATTTAGAATATGATGTAGATGGTCTTGTTTATAAAATTAATAGTCTTGAGCTTCAAAGAAGATTGGGTTTTACTGCCAATTCCCCTAGATGGGCTATAGCTCATAAATTTTCTGCAGATAGTGCATATTCTCAAATAAAAGACATAAATATTCAAGTTGGTAGAACTGGAGCATTAACTCCCGTAGCTAGAATAAAGCCAGTAAATATTGGAGGAGTGGTAGTTTCAAATGCAACACTTCATAACGAGGATGAAATTGATAGAAAAGATATAAGAATTGGTGATACTGTTAAAATAGAGAGAGCAGGAGATGTTATTCCCCATGTTGTAGTTGTTGATTTAAAAAAAAGAGATAAAAAATCTAAAAGATTCAACTTTCCTTTAATTTGTCCTTCCTGCGGATCTGAAACAATTAAAGAATTTAACAAAATCACAAAAAAATATGATGCTGTAAGAAGATGTACTAACGAGGGTTATGATTGTGAAAAAATTGCAATTGAAAAAATAAAGCACTTTATATCTAAAGAGGCAATGAATATTGACGGACTTGGAAAAAAAGTTATAGAAAATTTTTGGGATTTAAATTTAATAAGATTTCCACAAGATATATATAATTTAGATTATAATAAAATTTCAAATTTAGATGGTTGGGGCGATCTTTCTGTCTCAAATTTAAAATATTCAATAGATCAATCGAAAAAAGTTACTTTTGACAGATTTTTATACGCTATCGGAATCAGACATATAGGTATAGAAAATGCAAAACTTTTAGCTGAGTATACTAAATCTATAAAAAATTTGATGAAATTTGTTAATAATAATAAAATAAACGAATTTTTGAGTATTGATGGAATCGGAGATACTCAAATTAATTCATTAAAAAAATTTTTTAATAATAAATTAAATTATAGCGTAATTGAAAAGTTATCCTTAATACTAAATATTTCCGACCTTAAATTAAATAAGAATGGAAAACTATTAAATAATACATTTATGTTTACTGGAAAGCTATCAGATATAAGTAGAGCCGAGGCAAAATCGTTAATAGAAAAAAACTCAGGATCAGTGGTAAGTTCAGTTAACAAAAAATTAAAATATTTAATAATTGGAGCAAACCCCACAAACAGAAAAGTAGAACAAGCTAAAGAGTTAGGAATAAAAATCTTATCTCAAAAAGAATGGCTTAATCTACTAGATTAGGTTGGCTAACCATTTTTTTTCATTACTATTTAAAAATGGTGAAATATTATTATAAACATCAAAGTGATATTTAAATAAATATTTTTCTTCTTCTTTATTTAGCATTTTAAAATTAATCAAGTCTTTATCAATTGGTGCCATTGTTAGATTTTCAAATAAAAGTTTCGATTTATGTTTTTTGATAAAAACTAAATTCTCAATTCTAATTCCAAAATTATCTTTTTTGTAAAAGCCAGGTTCATTACTTAAAATCATTCCCTCTTTTAATTTTATATAGTTATTTTTAGATATTCCTTGTGGTCCTTCATGAACATTAAGAAATGCCCCAACGCCGTGACCAGTGCCGTGTCGATAATCAAGTCCTACAGAATTTAGACTTTTTCTTGCAATTTTATCAATATTATGACCTGTTATCTCTTTATTAATATTTGATAACGCTACAGCAATGTGGCCCTTCAAAACTCTTGTGAATATATCCTTAATCTTATTTGAGACACTTGAAAAACATACAGTCCTCGTTACATCTGTAGTTCCCCATTTATATTGACCTCCAGAGTCAAGGAGTAGTAAATCATTCTTTTTTACTTTCCTGTTTGAGAATTTATTAGATTTATAATGAATAACAGCTCCGTTTGGCCCAGATCCAGCAATTGTATCAAAGCTGGGGTATAAATAATTTTTACTCTTTTTTCTAAAACTCTCTAATTTTTTCTCAATTTTTTTTTCAGTAAGGTTATTTATTTTATGATTTTTAATCCAATATAAAAATTTTGTTAAAGCAACACCATCTTCAATATGTGCATTAATCATATTTTTAATCTCAGTTTTATTTTTTAAAGATTTCAAAATATAGATAGGATCTTTTCTATCAATTATTTTAAATTTGTAATTGATTAAGCTTTCTTCAAAAACGGAGCAAGTTTTGCCGTCAACACAAAAATTTCCAATTTTAAGACTTATTAGGCATTTAAAAATATTATCTTCTTTTAAAAAATATATTTTTAAATTTCTATGATTTGCTTTTATTTTTTTTATCTTATCTTGACTTGAAAAAAAATAAATTTTCCTATCTTTTGTCAATATTATTTTACAATTTGCAATTGGAGAATTTGGAAGATCTTTTCCTCTTATATTAAGAAGCCAGCAAATATTTTCACCTGAGCTTATAAAATTATAATCAATTTTCTTTTTCTCCATTATTTTGATTAATCGATTTATTTTATTAATTGCACTTTCGCCTGCTACAATTGTTTCTAGACTAAAGAAGGGGTAATTATTTTTCGAATTATTTTTTTTTTTTAATTTAAAGGTCAAAGGAACTAAGTTGTAATTATTACCAAAATATTTATTTAGGGTTTCCCAAGTAAAAAGATCTGGATCAAATCCAACTTTTATTTTTTTCTTTAAAATATCTTTTGGCCACACATATGGAACTTCACAAATTTTATAATTTTTCCCAGACTCATTTTCTGCTTGAATAGTATATCTACCATCAACAAATAAATATTTCTCATTTTTTAAAAAAATAGCAAAGCCTGCAGATCCAGAAAAATTTGTAATTGATTTAAGATTATTTATTTTAGAATACTCAGTAAAATAATTATCATTTTTTGGTAAAATATATCCATCCAAATTATTTGATAAAATTAAATTTTTTATTTCAACACTCATTTTAATTTTTTTTGATAACGTATCCAACCTGGGCTTCTTATTTCACTATCACTATCGAATTCTATATCTTGGTTAAACTCAAAATCTTCTTCTTTTTCGTTTATAAAATTATTATTTTTTTTAATATATTCATCTGGAAGTTCATCCACAAACCTTGAAGCCATGCTGTCAATCCAATCCCCTTGATAAAACCTGTTCATAGAAAATGATATTTTAGCTAGTTTTTTCGCCCTAGTAATCGCAACATATGCTAATCTTCTCTCTTCCTCCAATCCACTTTCCCCCTTTTCCTCAATACTTTTTTGATGAGGAAATAAACCTTCCTCCCATCCAGGCAAGAAAACGACATCAAATTCCAGTCCTTTAGATGCGTGTATTGTCATTAAATTGACTTTTTCACTTTGCCAATCTTGGTCTAATGATGTTGCAAGAGCGACATGCTCTAAAAAAACTTTCTAAATTATCAAATTCTTTCATCGCATTTAATAATTCTTTTATATTCTCTAATTTATTTTCATTTTCTAAGTCTTTTTTATTTTTAAGCATTTCACTATATCCAGACTCATCAAGAATTATTTGTAACAATTTATTGTGATTAATTTTACTATTTAAGTCATTTCTCCATTTGGTTAAAAGATTTAGTAGAGAATTTAAACCTAACTTCGTTTTAGGTTTAATTTTATTTTGTTCAATTAATTGTTTTGAGGCAATTTCTAATGAGCATTTATGTAATTTTGCAAAATTATTAATAGCTTTTACGGTTGTATCCCCAATAGATCTTTTTGGAACATTTAAAATTCTCTCAAAGGCCAAGTCATCCTGAGGTTGAAAAACTGTTTTTAAGTATGCAACACAATCCTTCACTTCTGCTCTTTCATAAAATTTAATACCTCCAATAATTCTGTACGGAACACCTATTTTCAAAAATCTTTCCTCAAATTCTCTTGTTTGAAAAATAGCTCTTACAAGAATTGCAACTTCATTTAATGAAAATTTATTATTGAAATCTTCAATATTAGAACCAATTTCAGTTGCTTCATCTTTTATGTTTCTAAAGCAGTTTAAAGTTACAAGTTCTCCATCTTCTTGATCTGTAAAAAGTTTTTTTCCAACTCTATTTTGATTATTTTCAATAATATTTGATGCAACATTTAATATATTTTGAGTTGATCTATAATTTTTTTCTAATCTAATTATTTTTGTATTTTCGTAAACACTTTCAAATTGAAGAAAGTTTTTAATTTCTGCTCCTCTCCAACTATATATCGATTGATCGTCGTCTCCAACACAACAAATATTTTTATTATGCGCAGCTAAATATTTAAGCCATTCACTTTGTATATAGTTTGTATCCTGATATTCATCAACCAAAATATATTTAAACTTTTTAGAATACATTTTTGATATATCGCTATATTTTTCAAAAATTTTTACTGTATGAAGTATCAAGTCACTAAAATCAGCAGCATTTAAATCTATTAATTTTTGTTGATATATTTTATAAATTCCAAGAAAGTTTTTTTCTAATATGTCTTTACGCTTGAGCACCACTTCATCAGGGTAGAAACCTTTATTCTTCCATTTATCGATTACAGCTAGAATATATTTCGGGGATATTTTTTTTGTATCTATATTTTCAGATTTGCATATATTTTTTATCAATCTTACCTGATCATCTTGATCAATAATTGAAAAATTAGATTTTAATCCTGCAGCCTCCGCATGTTTTCTCAATATTTTTGCACTAATTGAGTGAAAAGTACCCAGCCAAGGAAGACCTGTTGCCTCTTTTCTCAAAAATTTAGAGACTCTTAATTGCATTTCTTTTGCAGCTTTATTCGTAAAAGTTACCGCCAAAACTTGATTAGGAAATGCCTTATGTTGTTTGACAATATGAGCAATTCTAGCAGTGAGTACTCTTGTTTTGCCAGACCCAGCTCCAGCAACTATCAATAAGGGTCCGTTTAAATATAGAACTGCCTCTTCCTGTCTTTCGTTAAGATTTACTAAATAATCTAAATTCATCGTTTATTTTTTTTTAATTTAAGCGATATTGGATTAATGATAAAAAAAATGAAATTAACAATATTTGTTAAGTTCATTTTTTTGTTAATTACATTGTTTTTTTCATTTGGCATTTATTTATCATTACCAGTTTTATTTAATTATAAAAGCATAGAAAACATCATTGAAAGTAAATTTTATTCTGATTTTAATATTAATTTAAATATAAATGGTGACATAAAGTATCAATTACTTCCGAAGCCACATTTATTAATTAATGACTCATCATTATCAATAAATGTAAATAACAATCAAGATTTGTTAGTAGATATAAAGAAACTTAAGGTATTTTTATATTTAAATGGTTTATACCCAAAATCTAAAATTAATTTTGAAAAATTTGAAATAAAGAACACAAATTTTATAGTAAAAAAAAAAGAATATAGCACGTTAAGAAATTATTTTCATAACAGTGAAAGTAAACCATTTTATATCAAAAAAAGTAAAATATTTATAGTGGATGAGAGAGATGAAACTTTAATTATATCACCTATTGAAAAAATCAATTTTATGACCTCAAAACAGGATAATTTTAAAAAATTAAATATTAAAGGAAATTTGTTTGATTTAAACTTCAAATCTTTATGGAAAAAAAAATATAACTCTGAAATGAATTCGCAAATAGAGATAGATTTTAAAGAACCAAATATTTTGATTAAAAATCAATTAAATTATAATGATAGTTCTAATTTTAAAGGCTCAACGTCCCTAAATTTCTTAAATCAGAATATTAAAATAGATTACCAATTAAAAAATAATAAAATTTCTTTAAAATCTCCAGAAAATAATAATGATATAAAAATTGATACTATAATTGAATTAACTCCTTTTTATTTAAATTCAAATATTACACTTAATAAACAAAGCTTAAATTTCTTGATTGATGAATTAGTAATTTCAATATTAAATTTAAAATCTGAATTATTAGGTAATTTAAATGGAAATATAAAATTCCATTTTACTAATATAGAGCATGAACTTATAAGAAATGGTAAAATAAGTTTTAATATAAGCCAAAAAACTATCAATTTAGGTGAAGTTTTATTTAATATAGATGATATCGGCCAAGTTAAATCTGAAATCAAATATAATAAAGAGAAAGGTGATTTAATTTTTAATTCATCAAATTCTTTTTTAATAAAAAATAAAAAAGAGTTTGCAAAAAAATTTCAAGTAAAGCTTAACAAAGTGAAGGATCTAAATGTGATACATTTTAACCTTGAGAAGAACATTAATACCGGATTAATATCTATATTTGACATAAAAATTATGAAAATAGGATCTAAAGAAAAAAATAACGGTGAAATTAGATATAATATTAAGAATTCTCAAGAGCTGAAATCTTTAGTTAAAAAAATTATCAACAGTTAGTCTGGTTTAATCATTTTATTAGGGTCAACAATTTTATTATATTCCCTCTCGTTTATTAAACCTGATTTTATTGCTTCAACTTTAAGAGTAGTTTTATTTTTTAATGCACTTTTAGCAATCTTAGCAGCATTATCGTAGCCAATCTTTGGAGATAATGCAGTTACTAACATTAAAGAATTATCTAATAAATATTTAATCCTATTTTTGTCGGCTTTAAGTCCTGACACACAATATTTTGCGAAACTTTTTGTGCTATCAGAAAGAATTTGAATCGATTGAAGCACATTATGAATTATTAAAGGCTTGAAAACATTAAGCTCAAAATGGCCATGTGATCCGGCCATAGTAATGCCATTATGGTTTCCAATTACCTTCACACAAACCATTGTTACAGCTTCACATTGAGTTGGATTTACTTTTCCAGGCATAATTGATGACCCAGGCTCATTTTCTGGTAGTATTAATTCTCCATATCCAGCTCTAGGTCCAGAACCTAAAAATCTAATATCGTTTGCAATTTTCATTAAACACACTGCAGTGGTATTTAAGGTGCCTGAATAATTTACAATCGAATCATGAGCAGCGAGTGCTGCAAACTTATTTTTAGCTGGTTTAAATGGTAGCTTAGTTATTTTTTTTATCTCATTAACTATTTTTTTATCAAAATTTTTTTTAGTATTTATACCAGTGCCTACTGCAGTGCCTCCTTGTGCTAAATGATAAATTTCGCTTAAGGACAAATCAATTCTTTTAATACAATCATCAAGTTGAGATTGATAACCTGAAAATTCCTGCCCTAATGACAATGGCGTTGCATCTTGCAGATGTGTTCTTCCGATTTTAACTATTTTATTAAATTCTTTTACTTTTTTTTTTAATTCTTTATTTAACAATAC
>JACWDU010000012.1 GCA_014653935.1 Pelagibacterales bacterium SAG-MED23
GAGCAATTACCCCAGAGTTTTATCCATATCTCATCTCTTAGATTACTTTTTTGAGGTGCTTTTAAACCTCCTGCAATCAATAAGTCTGCAATAACTTTAAGTCTTTCTGATTTTGACCCATATTGTTCTAATTCAAGAACTGCAGCAGGCGCTTCTTTGCATAAATATTCAATTGAGTCTTGATCTCCTAACCAGTCAGCACCTTTAACTGTATCATACATGTGCCATCTCCAATCATCTTCGCCCATATTTCCTAGGGCCGCAGATATACCACCTTGTGCTGCAGAGGTATGGCTTCTTGTTGGAAATACTTTTGATACGCATGCAGTTTTTAAACCAGCCTCACTTAGTCCTACAGCAGCTCTTAATCCAGATCCTCCCGCACCAAGTACAACTACATCGTATTCATGATCTATAATTTTATATGAACTCATAAGTTTAAGCTAAATATTAAGATAATTATTATTAATGGAAATACTATAGCAAAGATTTTAAGAGTTTTATTTGCGGCATTTTTGAGTTTTTCGTTCTCAATATAGTCTTCAAAAACCTCACTTATACTTAGTGCTGAAAAGAAGTAGGCAAATATTAAAAAAAGACTAAATAAAAGTTTATTTGGCTGGGCAGTTATAAATGTAGCTACCTCAACATAACTTTTGTCATAAAATGAGGCCAAATTAAAAGCAAACCACGTCATTAATGGAATTAAAATTGCTGAAGCAACTTTCAGGAATAACCATTTTTTTGTAACAGAACTAATCACAATAAATGTTGTCCAATCAAAAAAATTAAAATTGTAGTAGGAAAAGGTCCAATTAACACAATTAAACCGGTTATTTGTGTGGTTTTTTGCTCAAAACCATATCCTAAATCCATAATCAAATGTCTTATTTCGCTAAATATTTGAAACGTAAAAGACCAAATTATTCCTAGACACGCAAATTTCCCAAAAAAGGATGTCAAAAATAAACTTATAAATGCATAGTTTTGTTCACCTAATAAAAGTGAAGCTATCCATAAACCTATTAAAGTTATAGTAAAAAAATTAATGATTCCAGTTACCCTATGAGATATTGAAACTAGAGAAGAGATATGCCAATTATAAATTTGTATGTGAGGTGATAAAGGATTGTTATTTTCCATAAAAATCTTTTTCTATCAAAGATTCAGCAATTTCAACTGCATTTAGTGCAGCACCTTTTAATAAATTATCAGATACTACCCATAAGTTAATTGAATTTGGTTGAGAAGAATCTTCACGGATTCTTGATATAAATGTTTCAAATTTATCTTCAGCTTCAACAGGAGTAATATACCCTCCATCTTTTTGATCATCAACAACCTTACATCCTGGGGATGAAGACAAAATATTTCTTACCTCATCTAAATCATGTTGCTTATGAAATTCTACATTTAAACTTATAGAATGGGATACAAGAACAGGAATTCTTACACAAGTAGATGTTATATTTATTTTGGAATCTAAGATTTTTTTTACTTCATCATGGTTTTTTTGCTCTTCTTTCGTGCTTCCATTTTCAAGAAAACTATCGATATGCGGAATTGCATTAAAAGCTATTTGCTTAGTAAAATTTTTAGACTTCACATTTTTATTTTCCAATACTTCTTTTGTTTGAGATATAAGTTCGTCCATACCTGCCTTACCAGCACCTGATACTGATTGATAAGTTGATGCCACTATTCTTTTAACATTATATAAATCATGTAAAGGTTTGAGAGCTACAACTATTGGAATTACTGAACAATTGGCATTAGCTATAATATTTTTATTTTTAAATTTAGATAATTCTTTCGAATTTACCTCTGGAACAATTAAAGGTATCTCTGGATCTTTTCTAAAGAATTTTGAATTATCAATTACAATTGTTTTTTTAGCAGCAATCGGTGCCCATTTTTCAGCAATTGAAGAGCCAGCAGCAAAGAAGGCAATCTTTACATTTGAGAAATCAAATTGTTCTAAATCAATAACAGTATGTTCTTTGCCTAAAAAATTTATTTTTTTTCCTGCACTATTAGAAGATGCAACTAAATAGGCTTCGGTTATTGGAAAATTTTTTTTTTCCAAAACTTCTATTAATTTTCGACCTACGTTTCCCGTTGCTCCAACTATTGCTATATTCATGATATTGTAGTGTTTTATACTAAATGAAAGGTAAATCACAAACTTTTCCATCAAAATCAGAACCATTTATATTGATTTTAAAGGATTTTGAGGTCTCAAAGTGCGGTTTGTTAATCATGGCAATCCCAATGACTTGTTTGAACGTTGGATTGTAACAACCAGATCTTAAATCTCCGATTACTGTATTATTTTCATCAACTAAATCCATTGAGCCATTTACGCTTATTTCTTTGGCATCAATTTTTACTCCCATAAGTTTTCTTTTAATTCCTTCAGATTTAATTAGTTTTAATTTTTCTTTACCTAAGAAATCAACATCACTATCTATGTTTATGTACTTATCAAAGCCACACTCATATGGATTATCTCCATTATCCATATCATTCCCATGTGAAAGTAATCCACTTTCAATACGTTCGATTAAGTTAGGGCCTCCTGGTTGAACATTAAATTCCTTACCAATTTCAAATAGATGATCATATAATTTTAAACCTGATTTATTGTGTTCAACATAAATTTCATAACCACCTTGTTTAGACCATCCAGACCTTGCAATTAAGTGCTTATCACCACCAAATTCAAAATAATCAAAACCAAAGAATTTTAAATTAGTAATTTTTTCTCCAAAAACTTTTTCCATTAATTTAAATGACTTTGGACCTTGTACTGCCATGATATCAATATCAGGCTCAACAATCTTGACATCAAAATTTTTTCCGATAGCTAATCCTTTTGCAAACAATATTACATCTGTATCTGCAATAGAAATCCACCATTTATTCTCATTAAACTTCAAAACAACTGGATCGTTAATTAAACCAGCATTATCATCTATAATTGGACAGTAATAACATCTTCCTTCTTTTGATTTTGATAAATCCCTACAAGTCATCAACTGAACTAATTTTGCAGAATCTTTTCCTGTAATTTCAACCTGTCTTTCAGCAGCCACATCCCAAATTTGGACATTTTCTTTTAAATGATGATAAGAGTCTTCTACAGAACCAAATGCTGCTGGTAGCAACATATGATTATAAATGCTGTAAGCAGTTACACCTTGTTTTTCAATTCTAGAAGTATAGGGTGTGCCTCTTAGTCTTCTTGATTTTGCTATTAAAAAAGTTTTCATTTTTTGGAGCATTACTGCCATCTTATTTGATTTTTGTAAAGAAACTATATTAGTTTAATTCTTTAGCTTGTTTTCTCAGTTCAAACTTTTGTATCTTTCCAGTGGATGTCTTTGGTAACGGAGCAAACACAACCTTCTTAGGAAGTTTAAATCCAGCAAGAGTTTCTCGACAAAATGTAATAATTTCCTCTTCTGAGCTTGATTTACCTTCGATTAATTCAACAAAAGCACAAGGTGTTTCTCCCCATTTCTCATCAGGTTTAGCTACAACAGCTGCCAGTGAAACCGCAGGATGTTTTGATATTGTATTTTCTATCTCAATAGATGAAATATTTTCTCCACCTGAAATTATAATATCCTTTGATCGGTCTTGAATTTTTATGTAACCACTTGGATGAGTTACAGCTAAATCACCAGAATGAAACCATCCTCCTTCCATTGATTTTTCTGTCGCTTCTTTATCTTTGAAGTAACCTTTCATTACTACATTTCCTCTGATCATAATTTCACCCATAGTTTTACCATCATAAGGTACGGGCTCCATTGTTTCTGGATCCATGACAATAACACCTTCTGTATTTGGATATCTTACACCTTGTCTTGCTCTAATTTCGTTCTGATTATCTTGATCTAATTCGTCCCAATCTTCATTCCAAGCACACTGCAAAATATGACCATAAGTTTCTGTAAGACCATATACATGCATTACTTCAAAACCTAATTTTTGCATTTTTTCAAAAATTATACTCGGCGGAGGGGCACCTGCTGTTAATACATAAACCTTTCTTTTTAATTCTTTTTGCTGATCCTGAGGGGCATTAGCTAACATATTTAAAACTATTGGTGCTCCGCCAAAATGAGTGACTTCATACTTATCAATTAATTCAAATATCTTCTTTACATCAATATTTCTCAAACAAATTACTCGGCCATGTATCATTGACATTGTCCAAGGATAACACCATCCATTACAATGAAACATTGGTACTGTGTATAAAAAATTTAACTGGTTAGGCATATTCCATGCAACTGCACTTCCAGTTGCCATTAAGTATGATCCTCTATGATGATAAACAACACCTTTTGGATTGCCTGTAGTTCCTGAGGTATAACCTAATGCTATAGCTTGCCACTCATCTTTTGGCATTTTCCATTTAAAATTTTCATCTCCAGAATTTAAAAACTCTTCATATTCCAAAGATCCAATATTTTTAGAGTCTGGTAAGTTTGCATCTTTGTCATCTATGTCAATTATAGTAATTTTTGAATTAACTTCTTCTAATGCTTTTTTGACTACATCATGAAACTGTCTATCTACAATTAGTACCTTTGCTTCACTATGATTTAAAATATAACTAATTGTTTTAGAATCTAGTCTCGTATTAATAGCATTAATAACTGCT
This sequence comes from Pelagibacterales bacterium SAG-MED23, assembly GCA_014653935.1. The sequence goes on from JACWDU010000012.1 coordinate 4,676, forward strand.
CCAACCATTGGTATTGAATAATGGGCTTCAAATATTTCGGGTGTATTAAATGCTAAAACAGATACCGTATCGCCTGTTTTAATTCCTAATTTATCTAACGCACTAGCAAACTTAATACACCTTTTATAAACTTCGCTCCAAGTGTATTTCCTACTTTCATAAACTACTGCTTCATAGTTTGGGTAAATGTCTTTTGCTCTTTCTAGAAATGATAAGGGGGTTAATGGAACATAATTGGCATTATTTTTATCCAAATTTGTTTCATAAGGGTTCATACTAATTGAATTTATAATTCATAATATAATTACTTCCAGTGGTTGCAGTAATATAATTGCTATCTATTCTCGGAAGTATTCTATTATAGAAAAAATTAGCAGTTTGAATTTTATCCTCATAAAAGTCTTTGTTACTATCATATTCCTTGAAGGAAACTTCTAGAACTTTTAACCAAGCATGACCTGTTGCAACTAAGCCTAGAACTTTTAAGTAGTCATTACATGCTCCACTTGCATCTTCAGGAGAGTTTTTAATTTTTTCTTTTATCCAATCAGTAAATTTGGATAGAATTCCTAGATGGTAATGCAATTGTTTTACAAAGGGTTGTGCTCTTTCATCCTTAATATTAATTTCTTCTCTTACTAGGTTTATATATTTATTGATAACATCACCATTTCTATTAATTAATTTCCTAAAAACTAAGTCTGCTGCCTGAACAGAATTTGTGCCCTCATAAATAGGTGTAATTCTGTTATCACGATAGAATTGTTCAATACCTTGGTCTTTTGTAAATCCATATCCTCCATGAATTTGCATTGCTTCACTAGTTATCTCCATTGCATTATCTGTAAACAGTGATTTAACGACCGGCGTCATCAATGAGACAAGATCAGATGCTTCTTGTTTTATTTTTTCATCAGAATGATTAAGACTTACCTCAATTTGCTGAGACAGCCAGAAGCTAAGTGCTCTCTGTCCCTCAATCATAGACTTCATATTTAATAAAGATCTTCTTATATCAACATGATCAATAATAAAATCTGCACCATTATTTGATTTTGAATTATGCGCTTTACCTTGTTTTCTCTCTTTAGCGTAAGTAAGAGAGTTTTGGTAAGCTATCTCTGAGATACCTAAACCTTGTACACCGACTATTATTCTCTCTAGGTTCATCATAGTAAACATAGAGTTTAAACCTTTATTTTTTGGTCCAATCATATAACCAACAGCTTCATCAAAATTTAAAACACAAGTTGCAGATCCCTTAATACCCATTTTATTTTCAATTGATCCTGTTGAAACTCCATTACGCGGTCCAACTGATCCATCTTTATTTAAAACAAATTTAGGAACTAGAAATAAACTAATACCTTTCGTGCCTGTCGGTGCATCAGTCGATCTAGCTAAAACTAAATGAATAATATTTTCTGTTAAGTCTTGATCACCCGACGTTATAAAAATTTTTTGACCACTAATTTTGTAAGTTCCATCATTTTGGTCAACAGCTTTAGTTTTAAGAAGACCTAAATCTGTTCCACAAACAGGTTCTGTTAAACACATAGTACCACTCCATTTACCTTCCACCATCTTAGGTAAATAAGTATTTTTTATTTCCTCATCTGCATGTCTTAACAGACAATTGTAGGCACCAATTGTTAGCTCGCTGTAAAGTTTGAACGATAAACTTGCTGATGATAACATTTCATCAAAAAATGTACTTACTGTCTTGGGCATTCCTTGACCACCATATTTTGGATCGCAAGATAAAGATATCCACCCATCCTCAATAAATTTTTGATAAGCTTCCTTATATCCTGGAGGTGTTCTAACTACTCCATTTTCTAAGACTGCCGGTGTCTCATCTCCACTTTTCGCAAGAGGTAAGATTAAATTTTGAGTTATTTTTGCTGCTTCGTCTAATATATCTTTAACTAATTCTGTATTAACTTCTTTGTATTTTTCAATTTCGTTATATTTTTTATTGTTCCTCAATTTGTCAAAGAGGAACATCATATCGTCTACAGGTGCATTATAAGTTGGCATATATATACTTTAGAATAAATGATTAATTATTGCAATTTTGAAATTATCGCATCTCCCATAGTAGATGTTGATACTTCTTTCATTCCTTTTGAAATTATATCTTTAGTTCTAAGTCCTTCATCAAGTACATCTTGAACTGCTTTTTCTAAAATATCTGCCTCTTTATCAAGGTCTAGAGAATATCTTAAAGCCATTGCAAAACTTAGTATTGTTGCTATTGGGTTAGCAATACCTTGGCCTGCTATATCAGGTGCCGATCCGTGAACTGGCTCATATAATGACCTCATATTACCATTTTTATCTTTTGCTCCAAGGGAAGCTGATGGCAAAAGTCCAAGAGAACCAGTCAACATTGCAGCCTCATCTGACAACATGTCACCAAATAGATTATCTGTAACAATTACATCAAATTGTTTTGGATTCCTGACTAACTGCATTGCACAATTGTCTGCTAGCATATGTTTTAATTCTACATCGCTATATTCTTTTTCATGAATTGCTTGAACTTCTTCTTTCCATAATTGACCTGCTTCCATAACATTCGACTTTTCGCATGAAGTAACTTTATTGTTTCTTTTTCTAGCTAGATCAAATGCAACACGAGCCACTCTCTCAATTTCACTTGTGGTATAAACATGTGTGTTAATTCCTTTTCTTTCTCCATTATCTATTGGTTTTATTCCTCTGGGTTCACCGAAATAAATCCCACCCGTTAATTCTCTAACAAATAGAATATCTAGATTAGATACAAATTCAGGCTTTAAACTTGAAGCATCTACGAGTTGTTTGAAACAAATTGCAGGTCTTAAGTTTGCAAATAGTTTTAGTTCTTTTCTTAGCTTTAACAGGGCTCTTTCTGGCTTTTTTGAAAATTCAAGGCTATCCCATTTTGGGCCACCAACAGCACCTAATATCACAGCAGCACTTTCTTGTGCCTTATAAAAAGCTTCATCAGTTATAGGAGATCCATGCTTGTCATAAGCAGCACCTCCAACTAAATCTTCATCAATTTCAAAATCTAATGATTTATTTGCATTGAACCATTCTATTATTTTTTTTACTTCAGCAATTACTTCTGGTCCAATACCATCACCAGGTAATAGTAAAATTTTTCTTTTTTTTATTTTAATCATTAAATATCCATGGTTTTTTTTCTTTTAAACTTTTTTCAAACGCATCCATCTGTTGTGATTTTTCTAGTGATAAAGCGATATCATCTAATCCCTCAAGTAAACATTTTTTTTTAAATGGATCAATATTAAATTTTATCTCATTATTTCCATAAAAAATTTTTTGTTCTTTTAAATCTATGGATATTTCTTCTTTTCTATTTGAGTATTCTGATAATTCTTTTATTTTTTCTTCTTCTAAAATGATTGGCAAAATACCATTTTTAAAACAGTTACTATAAAAAATATCTGCATAACTTGAGCTAATAACACATGTAATTCCAAAATCTAACAAAGCCCACGGAGCATGCTCTCTTGAAGAACCACATCCAAAATTATTTCCAGCTATTAATATTTTTGAATTATTAAAAGGTTTGTTATTCAATACAAAATCTTGGATCTCTTTTCCATTATCATCATATCTCATTTCAAAAAACAAATTTTTACCTAATCCAGTTCTTTTGATAGTCTTTAGAAATTGCTTTGGGATAATCATATCAGTATCTATGTTAACTATTGGAAGGTACGCGGGAATACTTTGCAGTTTATTAAATTTTTGCATTTTAATTTTGATACTTTCTGACATCATCAAGGTTTCCAGCAATTGCTGCAGCGGCAGCCATACCTGGACTTACTAAATGAGTTCTTCCACCTCTACCTTGTCTTCCTTCAAAATTTCTATTTGAAGTTGAAGCACATCTTTCTTCTGGTTTCAATTTATCTGCATTCATTGCTAAACACATTGAACATCCAGGCTCTCTCCATTCAAAACCAGAATTAATAAAAATCTTATCCAAGCCCTCTTGTTCAGCTTGTTCTTTTACCAATCCTGAACCTGGAACAACCATTGCATGAACGTGTGTTGCTTTCTTTTTATCTTTTAATATTTGTGCTGCTTCTCTCAAATCTTCAATTCTTCCATTTGTACAGCTGCCTATGAAGACCGTATCTATTTTAATGTCTTTTAAAGCAACATCTGCCTTTAAACCCATATATTGTAAAGATCTATCTATTGAATTTCTTCTATCAATATCACTTTCATTTTTGGGGTTGGGTACTTTACCATCAATTGATGCCACATCTTGAGGTGAAGTTCCCCAAGTAACCATAGGCGCAATATCTTCAGCAGTTAAATTTATTTCTTTATCAAACTTAGCGTCATCATCTGTTTTCAATGTTTTCCAATATTCTAATGCTTTATCCCAATTTTCATTTTTAGGAGACATTGGTCTCCCTTTTAAATAATCAAAAATTTTTTGATCAGGTTGGATAAGTCCTGCCCTAGCTCCACCCTCAATAGTCATATTACAAATCGTCATTCTATTTTCTACTGACAAATCAGAAATTAAACTTCCTGCGTATTCAATCACATAGCCAGTACCACCCGCAGTACCTATTTTGCCAATTATCTGCAAAACAACATCTTTAGACGTGACACCTATTGCAAGTTTTCCATTTACGTTCACTCTAAAATTTTTAGCTTTTTTTTGAACTAATGTCTGCGTAGCTAAAACATGTTCAACTTCTGAAGTTCCAATTCCAAAAGCTAAAGATCCAAAAGCTCCATGCGTAGCTGTATGACTGTCGCCACAAACTATTACTGTTCCTGGTTGAGTAAAACCTTGTTCTGGTCCAACAATATGAACGATACCTTGTCTCTTATCATCAACACCAAATAACTGAACTCCAAATTCTTTACAATTTTTATCAAGTGTTTCAATTTGAATTCTAGAATCTTCATCATCAATTCCTTTTGACCTGTCCGTAGTTGGAATATTATGATCGACTACTGCTAAAGTTAATTTTGGATTTCTTACTTTTCTATTAGCATTTCTAAGTCCCTCAAATGCTTGTGGGCTAGTAACTTCGTGAATTAAATGTCTATCTACAAATAACAAAGACGTTCCATCCTCTTGCTGATGTACTAAATGATCATTCCAGATTTTATCGTAAAGTGTTGTGGACATAGAAAAAAAAATTATTTTTTTTCTGAAGAACTTTCTGATTTTTGTTCATCTTTCGGAGCTTCAGCTTTTGGCTCTTCTTTAGGTGCTTCCGTTTTAACTTCTTCCTTTGGAACTTCGGCTTGAGGATCAGCTGATGGCATTACATTCTCTTCTGTAACTTCATTTATTTTAGTTTCTAAATCAATACCAATCGTTTTCTTAATTTTTTCAGCTATTCTCGCAGATTTACCTGTTCTATCTCTTAGATAGTATAATTTTGCTCTTCTGACTTTTCCTGATCTTACAACTTTAATCGTATCTACAATTGGGCTGTATAGTGCGAAAGTTCTTTCTACTCCCTCACCAAAAGAAATCTTTCTTACAGTAAAAGATGAATTTATATCTCTACTTTTTTTTGCAATACAAACGCCTTCAAAATATTGAATTCTATCTCTTTTTCCCTCAGTTATTCGGACGCCAACTTTAACAATATCCCCAGGGTAAAAATCTGGGTGTTTTCTCTCAGAGATTATTTTGCTTAAGTTTAACTTATTTACTTCTTCAATATTTTTCATATTAGTTTTTCTTATATTTTTGCCACAAATCTGGTCTTCGGTCGCGTGTTATAGCCTCAGATTGAGATAAACGCCAGTCTTTAATTTTGGCGTGATCACCCGAAATTAGTACATTTGGTACCTTTTTTTCCTCCCAAACTTGAGGTTTTGTGAATTGCGGATATTCGAGAAGTCCATTTTCAAAGCTCTCATCTTTTGAAGAATTAATATTACCTAGAATTCCTGGTATAAATCTTAGAATAGAGTCTATTACAACAAAGGCAGCAACTTCACCCCCTGACAATATAAAGTCACCAATACTGATCTCTTCAATATCTCTACTTTCTAATATTCTTTCATCTACCCCTTCGAAATGACCACAAATTAAATTGATTATTTTTTCATTTGAAAACTCTCTTGCAAGTTTAGAATTAAAAACTTTTCCTCTTGGACTTAAATAAACAGTTTTTTCTTTGACCTTGATATTTGCATCTAATGAGTTTGCCAAAACATCTGCTTTCATAATCATTCCATTTCCACCACCATAAGGAGTATCATCAACAGTTTTATGTTTATCAAAAGCATAATCTCTTATGTTTATTGTTTCTAAATCCCATTCTTTTCCTTTCGACTTTCCAAAAAGTCCTTTGCTCAAATAACCTGGAAAGTATTCAGGATACAACGTAAATACTCTAGATAAAAACATTCCTCTATTTAGCTTCTTCCTTTGGAGCTTCTGCTTTTGGCTCTTCTGTTTTAGCTTCTTCCTTTGGAGCTTCTGCTTTTGGCTCTTCTGTTTTTGCTTCTTCCTTTGGAGCTTCTGCTTTTGGCTCTTCTGTTTTAGCTTCTTCCTTTGGAGCTTCTGCTTTAGGAGCATCTACTTTAGCTTCGCCCCCTTCTTCAGTTTTCTTTCTATCTTTTTTTGGAATTGCTTTTTGTGGATTATTTCCTTTTGCTGGCATAGGCATAATCTCATTTTCTCCTAATAATCTCGCAACTCTAGTAGTTGGTTGTGCACCTTGACCTATCCAATATTTAACTCTTTCAACATCCAATCCCATTCTCTCTTTTTTCTCTTTTGGAATTAGAGGGTTAAAAAAACCTAATTTTTCTATGAACCTTCCATCTCTTGGAAATCTACTATCAGCAACCACTATCTTATATACTGGTCTCTTTTTAGTTCCTCCCATTGATAAACGCATCTTTAACATTTGTTCTCCTATTTATTTTAATTGATTAAAAAGTTCTGGTGGTATGCCTTTATCAACCATCCCTTTTGTATTTCCTTTAGACATTTTTTTCATCATTTCTGACATCATCTTAAATTGCTTAAGCAATTTATTGATAGTGGCCACATCTGTTCCTGAGCCATTAGCAATTCTTTTTTTTCTAGAACCATCAATAATCTTAGGGTTCTCACGTTCTTTTTTGGTCATTGATAGTATTACCGCTTCGTTTTGAGTAATTATTTTTTCATCCACTCCAGCTTGGTCCATTTGAGATTTAACTTTTGAGACACCTGGCAAAAAAGACATTATACCTTCGATGCCACCCATTTTTTTCATTTGTCTAAGCTGAGTTAAATAATCCTCTAAAGAAAACTGACCTTTTTTTAATTTTTCCTCTGTTTTTTTTAATTTTTCTTCATCTAAATCTTCAGCGGCCTTTTCAACAAGAGAAACGATATCTCCCATACCCAAAATTCGATTAGCAATTCTATCTGGATGAAAGACTTCAAAATTTTCTATTTTTTCACCAACCCCTAAAAATTTAATTGGGACATCTGCAACGTATTTCATGCTTAATGCTGCCCCACCTCTACCATCACCATCTGATCTTGTAAGGATAATACCAGTAAGATTAACTGTACTTTTAAATTCTTTTGCAACGTTAGCTGCAACTTGTCCCGTTAGGGAGTCTGCAACTAGAATTGTTTCTGATGGATTTATAATACTTTCAATTTGTTTAATTTCGCTCATCATCTGCAAGTCAATTTGAGTTCTTCCAGCTGTATCAAACAAAATTACTTCAGAGCCATTAAGATTTGCAGCGCTGATTGCTCTCCTACAAATATCTGCAGGTAATTGATCTTTTATAATTGGGAGCGTCATAATATTATTTTGCTCTCCTAAAAGTCTTAATTGCTCTTGCGCAGCTGGTCTATAAACATCAAGACTAGCCATCATTACTTTTTTCTTTTTATTTATCTCTAAAAATCTAGCAAGTTTTGCAGTGGTAGTTGTTTTTCCTGAACCTTGAAGCCCCACTAACATCATTGGAACTGGGGGTACTGCGTTCATTTCTACATCAGAATTTTTATCTCCTAAAAAAGAAATTAGCTCATCATTTACAACTTTTACCACCATCTGCCCTGGTGAAGTAGACCTAACAATTTCTTGACCAAGAGCCTTTGGTTTTACTCTGCTTATAAATTCTTTTACTACTTCCAAAGAAACATCTGCCTCTAAAAGAGCAAGCCTAATCTCTCTCAAACCCTCATCTACTTGCTTTTCATCAAGTGAAGGTGCTTTTTTTAAAGAAGAAAATATTTCTTCAAATTTATTTGTTAAATTTTCAAACATAATCACATCCAGCAAGTAT
>JACWDU010000013.1 GCA_014653935.1 Pelagibacterales bacterium SAG-MED23
TGGGATCTACATTGATAGATGTTAATTTTCAAAATTCAAATTTAATGGAAGCTAACTTCACTTCTTCAAATATTTTAAATGCCAATTTTGATGGTTCTAACTTAATTGGAGCGATTTGGACTAATGGAGAAGTTTGTGGTCCAGACTCTATAGGTATTTGTAATAAATAAACTCATGCAGAACCTTCGCCAAATAGATGGATTTGATATATCTTTTCATGAAAACTCAAAAAGAATTATAAATATTAAAATAGAAGATCAAATAATTGAGAGATTAATATTTCCATTTAAAAAATTCGATATAACTGCACTTGAATATAAACCATTCACGCGTTTTACAATTGCAAAAAGTTTAGATGAAACCACATCTCATGAATTAGGTAATATATTAAATCTAATATTAAAAAACAGAAATACAGGTTGTTTTATAATAGGGCCTAAAAACATTTCATCTAAAATTGATCAGACATTTTTAATTAAATTATCGACTGCAATAACTCATTTAATTGGTAATCCCAATCATGACTCAATGGCTGGAAAATATTATGCAAGATTCCATGTAAAACATGAAGACAGTAGCGACTCTTATTTAAGAAAAGCATATATAAATATGGATCTTCATACTGATGGTACTTATGTAAAAGAGACAACAGATTGGATATTGATGTCAAAATTAGAGGAAGAAAATGTAGACGGCGGTGAGACAGCTTTGTTGCATTTAGATGATTGGGAGCATTTATCAGATTTAGCAAACGATGATGTAGGTAAGCAAGATTTTATTTGGGGATCTCCCAAGAGTAAAAATATAAGTTATAAAGTTGAACACCCAGTTTTTTCAAAAGACTATAATGGCAAACCTACAATTTCTTATATAGACCAATTTCCTGAACCAAAAAATATGAAACAAGGTCTATTTCTTCAAAAATTATCTGATGCTTTAGAGGGAAGTCAAAATAAAATTATAACCTCTCTACCTGTGGGTAGTGCTATAATAGCAAATAATTACTTTTGGTTACATGGTAGAAAACCATTTAAAGAAAATAAAAATTTATCAAGAGAATTGCTTAGAATTAGAGGTTCCTTTTTTAGCAATTAGGTATAGTAATTATATCTATGAAACTTGGTTTTATAGGAACTGGAAAAATTACTGAGTCAGTTGTTACTGGCATTGCAACATCGACGATTAAATATTCTAAGATTTTGGTTTCACCTAGAAATTTAACTATTGCTAAAAAACTTTCAAGAACGAATAAAAAGGTGAGTATTGGTAAGTCTAATCAAGAAATTATTAATAGCTGTGATTGGATTTTCCTAGCAGTCACACCAACTGTTGGAGAAGATATAATCAAAACACTTAAATTTAAATCTAATCAAACTATAATAAGTTTTATATCAACCATTACATTGCCAAGATTAAAAAAACTAATCAATGTAAAAGCAAAAATTTTTCGCGCCATACCTCTTCCACCAATAGCCTTTAGAAAGGGCCCAGTTCCAGTTTTTCCACCAAACAAAAGTGTCAAAATCTTTTTTGATAAACTTGGAACAACAGTAGAAATTAATAATGAAAAGTTATCTAAAAACTTTTGGTCAACATCAGGTATGATGGCTCCATTTTATGAATTATTAAATACAATGTCTAATTGGCTTGTACAGCGAGGTGTTAAAAAAGACAAAGCTCAAAAATATGTAACCTCATTGTTTGTTGCATTATCTGAAGATGCTTTAAAAAACTCTAATAAGGATTTAAAATTTTTAGTTAAAGAGTCTCAAACACCCAAAGGTTTAAACGAACAGGGTGTGCAAGAATTGCGAAAAGCAGGTTTTTATAAGTCCACAGAGAAAACATTAAATAGTATTCTTAAAAGATTAAACAAAGTATAATTCTCTATGTCATCAGATTTAAATATTCTGAAAATAGAAAATATATCAAAATATTTTGGAGGACTTGCGGCAGTATCTAACTGCTCATTAACTATTAAAAGAGGCACAATAACCGGAATTATTGGCCCAAATGGTTCTGGAAAAACTACTTTATTTAACCTTATTGCAGGAAATCTGAAAACTTCAGAAGGAAACGTATTTTTTAATAATGAAAATATAACAGACACGCCATCTCACGAATTATTTTCAAAAGGACTTCTAAGAACTTTTCAAATTGCACATGAATTTTCAAATCTTACTGTTTTAGAGAATTTGATGATGGTCCCAGGAAACCAAACTGGTGAAATACTATTAAATGCGTTTATCAAACCAAAACTTATTAAAATTGAAGAGGAGCAAATCAGAAGCAAAGCGTACGGTGTGGCAGAATTCTTAAATTTAAAACATTTGGCTAATGAAAGAGCAGGAAATCTATCAGGAGGTCAAAAAAAATTGTTAGAACTTGGAAGAACTATGATGGTAGATGCTAAATTAGTTTTATTAGATGAAGTAGGAGCGGGCGTTAATAGAACATTATTAAAAGATCTGGGTACTGCAATTTTAAGACTTAATAAAGAGAAGAATTATACTTTTTGTATGATTGAGCATGATATGGAATTTATTAGCAGAATGTGCGATCCGGTAATTGTAATGTCTGAAGGTTCTGTTTTATTTGAAGGAACTTCTGATGAAGTGAAAAAAAATGAGCAAGTTATAGAAAGCTATCTAGGTAGGGGAAAAAAAATTAGTGGAGAAGATAGTTAATGGCATTTTTTGAAGGAAATAATATGACAGGTGGTTATGGAGATGGTCCTGATATTATTAATTCTTGTACTATCAATGTAGACAAAGGAGAAATTGTTGCAATTTTAGGTCCAAATGGTGCAGGTAAATCTACCGCAATGAAAGCCATGTTAGGATTATTAAATTTAAAATCTGGAAGTATAGTTATAGAGGATAAAGATATTTCTAAACTTTCTCCACAAGAAAGAGTCCAAAGAGGAATTTCTTTTGTACCACAAACAAAAAATGTTTTTTCAGAACTGACAGTGAGAGAAAACTTGGAAATAGGTGGGTTTCTTAGAAAAGATAATATCGATATAATTATTAACCAGATTTATAATTTATTTCCTATTTTAGCAGATAAGAAAGATCAAATAGTTGGGCAATTATCAGGCGGTCAAAGACAGCAAGTGGCACTTGGAAGAGCTTTGATGATACAACCAACTGTTTTGATGTTGGATGAACCAACTGCAGGTGTTTCACCTATTGTAATGGATGAGCTGTTCGAACATATCGTTCAAGTAAAAAAAACTGGAGTTGCAATAATAATGGTAGAGCAAAATGCAAAACAAGCACTTAGTATATCGGACCGTGGTTATGTATTAGTCACTGGACAAAATAAATTTGAAGGTTCCGGAAAGGAATTATTAAATGACCCTGAGGTAAGAAGGTCTTTTTTAGGGGCTTAATTATGGATTTCATCAACGCAATAATTTTATTACTAAATTACACAATATTGCCGGCACTAACTTATGGCTCACAATTAGCTATTGGAGCAATTTTTGTTACTCTTATTTATGGAATTCTGAGGTTTGCTAACTTTGCAACAGGAGACATGATGTCTTTTGGCACCATGTTTGCAATCTTATTTACTTACTATCTTCAGTCAAAAGGAATAAGTTTTGGTTTCTTGCCTACAGCTTTGCTTACCATCCCTTTTGCTGTTGCCATGATGATATTCTATATGCTTATTATAGATAAAACGGTTTTTAGTTATTATAGAATTAAAAAAAGTCCTCCAGTGCAATTAGCTATGGTGAGTATTGGTGTAATGTTTGTAACTCAAGCAATTATTAGAATAATTATTGGTCCCACAGATAGAAGATTTATGGATGGAGAGAAATTTATTTTAAAAGCATCAGAATTTAAAGATATGACAGGACTTGCTGAAGGATTAACAATAAAGTCTACTCAAATTATTACAATTGTAGTTACCATTATTTTAGTATCAATTTTGTTTTGGTTTTTAAATAAAACAAAAACAGGAACTAGTATGAGAGCTTATTCTGATAATGAAGATTTGGCATTGCTTTCAGGGATAGATCCAAAGAAAGTAGTTCTTATAACTTGGATAATTGCCGGAATTTTAGCCACTATTGGAGGAGTATTGTATGGTTTAGATAAAAGCTACAGACCTTTTGTTTATTTTAATAATATGCTTCCTATATTTGCCGCAGCAATAGTTGGAGGTATTGGAAATCCTTATGGTGCGTTTCTTGGTGGTTATTTGATTGCATTTGCAGAAATATTTCTTACTTATGCATATAAAAGATTTTTCATTTATATTTTACCAGAACAGCTTGAGCCAGACTCTTTAATGCAGCTTCTATCTACAGACTATAAGTTTGCAATATCATTTTCAATTTTGGTTATTGTTTTGGTTTTTAGGCCATCAGGAATTTTTGAAGGAAAGAAAATATGAAGAATTACTTTAATATAATTATTGCTTACTCAATTATGTTAGGACTAATAATTTTAGTAGGTATTTTTCAATCTTGGTCTATTGCTTTAACTATTTTTAATTATTGTATGATTTCAGCTGTAATGACCATGGGTGCAAATATTCAGTGGGGATATGCAGGTCTAATAAACTTTGGAATAATGGGCTATACAGCTTTAGGAGGTTTAGCAGTGGTGCTAGTTTCCGTTGCACCAGTGCCAGAAGCCTGGAGTGTGGGTGGTATTAACATTATTGCGAGCTTGATCTTGATAATTTTAATTGTTTTATCTACGAAATATGTATTAAGAAATGTAACTAAATCGAGGAAAAGAAATTTCTACATTGCTTTTATTATAATAATAGGTTTCCTCTTAATAAAGGCCATATCGGGACCAGCCATATATTTAATTGAATCAGTAGATCCAGCAAAAACAGGGTTTTTAGGTGGATTAGGCATGCCAGTTTTATTTTCTTGGATCGTTGGTGGCTTTTTTGCAGCTGGCTTAGCTTTTATAGTTGGAAAAGTTGCATTAGGTTTAAGAGCAGATTATCTTGCAATAGCAACTTTGTTAATTGCGGAAATAGTTGTTTCAATTATAAAACATGAGGATTGGTTAGCGAGGGGTGTAAAAAATGTTATAGGATTAAAAAGACCAGCTCCATATGAGATAGACTTACAGACATCCCCATGGTTTATAGATCTAGTTGAAAAATTTCACTCTACAAGATTATCATTAACCAATTCACTTACAGAAAGACAAGACCTTTTAAACCAATTGGTGATAGATGCGTCTTCAATTTATGTAAAACTTTGTTTTGCTGGATTATTTTTAATTGTAGTAATTATTTTATTGTTAGTTACACAAAAAGCACTTTATTCACCTTGGGGAAGAATGATGAGAGCTATAAGAGACAATGAAGAAGCTGCAAGTGCAATGGGTAAGAATGTTGTTAAACAGCATTTATTTATATTTATCTTAGGTTCAGCCATTGTTGGAATAGCAGGAGCAATGATGGTAACGAATGATGGATTGTTTACGCCAGGAAGTTACCGACCTATGAGATATACATTTGTTATATGGGTGATGGTAATTGTAGGTGGAACAGGTAACAATTTTGGAGCAATTCTTGGTGGTTTTGTAGTTTGGTTTTTATGGGTAGAGGCTGCACCAATTGCATTATTTTTTATAAATCTATTTACAGCACATCTTCCAGAATCAAATGAGATAAAAATTCATTTAATAAATAGTGCACCATATTTTAGATTTTTATTAGTTGGAATAGGTCTTCTTTTAATAATGAGATTTAGGCCTCAGGGAATAATTCCAGAAAAGATTATTAAACAATAATATAAATAAGTGAGCTATTTATTTTTTGGTTTTCTTACTGGCTTGAGTTTGATATTAGCTATTGGAGCTCAAAATATATTTGTAATTGAGCAAGGCCTAAGAAAAAAACATATATTTATTGTTTGTTTAATTTGCTCACTTTCTGATTTAATACTTATTTTCTTAGGAATATTTTTATTCCATCATTTTCAAAGTTTATTTTCTCCATTAATTGAATTAATACTAAACGTATTCCTACTTTTGTTTTTAATTAATTTTATATGGAGAAAATTAAAATTGATTAATAATCAAATTTTGATTAATGAAAATTCTAGTGACAATACCTTTATCTCCACAGTCTTAAAAACACTTGGTTTTACTTATTTAAATCCACATGTGTATTCTGATACGGTCTTTTTTTTAGGTAACTTTTCTAAAGATTTTTTAATAACCCAAAAGTATCTTTTTGGTTTTGGCGCATCGGCATCATCACTTCTCTTTTTTTTTATGCTAGGATATCTCTCAAAATTCTTATCAAAATACATAGAAAGTGAAAAATTATGGAAGATAATTAATTATTCCATAGTACTCTTCATGTCCTTGCTATCAGTTTATGTTTTGATGAGTATTCTAAAATAAAAAAACTCCAGCAGTTTGTGCCGCTGGAGTTTTATTTAACAAATATTATCTTTGTTTTTTGTCTTTGAATTTTCCACCTTTAATTTCTTTTTCAATAAAGGCACCTGATGCTTCTCCAACATCAGTAAATTCAACGCTAGATGCTCCCTCATAGTTTACTGCTTTACCACTAGCAAGTAAGTCTAGTGCTTTTTTTAATTCTCCTGGATATATTTTTTCTCCAGGTGCATTTGCAACTGACATTACGTTTGCTTGTACGGTAGCTTTGTCAGCCTTACCACCAGCTTGCATAGCCAATACTATTAAAGCTGCAGCATCATAAGATTCTGAAGTGTAAGGTCCTGATGAATCTATACCAGCACCACTTGCAACATCTTTAAATATTGAAGCCCCTTTACCCATTGATCCAGGTAGCGAACCAAATGATTGATTTAGATCATTGCCAAATCTGTCTGTTAAAGAGTCTCCTATCATACCATCAGAAAGAACAAATACATCAAACGCACCTGAATCAATTGATCCCCCAATGATTGATCCACCTGCTTGATCTAAGTAACCGAGCACAGCCAAAGCTTCACCACCGGCAGCTGCTAAAGTAGCAACTTCCGCTCCATAATCTCCTTTACCTTCTTCGTGAGCAGTTACTGTTGTAACATTAATTCCGTGTGCTTTAACAGCCGCAACATATACATCTGCAAGCCCTTTTCCATAATCATTGTTAGTATGTGTTACTGCTAAACTTTTTACACCTCTATCTTTAGTTATATCCGCTAAAACCTGTCCACCTCTAGCATCTGATGGAGCAGTTCTAAAAAAAAGTCCATTGTCGTTAAGATCAGTCAATCCTGGAGATGTTGCGGAAGGTGAAATCATAACAACACCATTTGGCACAGCAACATTGGTTGCTATTGCTCCAGTAACTCCAGAACAATCAGCTCCCATTATGGCTACTATTCCTCCTGAGATTAAACCTTCAGCAGCAGCTGTTGCTGCAGCCGAGTCTACACATGTTGAATCCGCTCTTTCAGCTTTAATTGTAGATCCCCCAAGTAACGAACCCGAGTCAGAAGCTTCTTTAAATGCAAGTTCAGCTGAAGCTGCCATTGCTGGTGTTAAAGATTCAATTGGTCCAGTAAACCCTAGTATGATTCCCATTTTAATTTCTTCTTTTTCAACAACCTTTTCTGCAGGTTTTTGTTGAGTAAAATAAATTATTGCTGCAATCACAACAATCGCTATTGCAATAATTATTCCTAAATTTTTATTTTTTGTTTCAGCCATTCTCTCCTCTTTAATTATTATTTATATAATTATAAGTAAATCTTAATAGCAATTTTTTTCAACGAGAAAATTATCTTATTTTTTGAGCAAAAAACACAGATGTAATTACAATTACACCTCCAGTAACTGTGATTAGAGAAGGAATTTCTCCAAAGATAAAAAAAGTGAGTATTAAACCAAAAACAGGAAATAAAGCATAGAAGGGCAGGACCATATCGACAGGATAAAACTTATAAAGATAAAACATCATTAAATGTCCCAGCAAAGATATTATTGCCCCAGCATATAAAACTGTAAACCAACTTCCTAAACTTATATTTTTAATTGTTTGCAAAGTATTTCCTTCAAATATTGAAGATAGGATAATCAAAATTATAAATCCTGTTAAACTCATTATTGTATTTGTAAATTTGATGTCTAAATCTTTTAAGTATCTCGAAAAAACTTGTGACATCCCATAAAAAAAAGCCATACCACATATTAATAGTGAGCCTATTATTTCTTCAATTACTTTTGGATCAAACGCAAGTAAAACAATTCCAAAAAATGAAGTAGTAATTAATAGCCATTTTTTATAACTTATCTTTTCATTTAAAAAAACTGAGCTTAATATTATTCCAAAAGGAATAGAGAGTTGTGCGCCAATGGTAATAGGGGCAAGAATGCTAGAGGCATTTATAGATAAATATAAAAACATATTTACAGCAACTCCAAAGCAAACTGAAAATCCAATCAAAGGTATAATGTATTTTTTTTTAACTGTTTGAAATCTGAAAAATGGAATTAAACAAATAAATACAACTGACATTCTTAAAGCTCCAAATAGTATCGGAGGTATTGTATCATTTAGCCCTAGTTTTCCGGTTGGATAAGCGCTTCCTAATAAAAATACTACGAATAAAATAAGTAAAGTGTGTTTTGCAGACAAAAATTATCTTATAGAGAAAGGATCTAAAGTTGGTTCATCAGATGTATAATACCAAGTTGTTTTAACTCTAGTATAATCTTTAATTGAGTCCATTCCTGCTTCCTTTCCATATCCACTATCTTTAATTCCACCAAAAGGCGCTGAAGGAGAAATTAGTCGATAAGTATTTACAAATGTTATTCCCGCTCTAACTGCGTTAGAAACTCTAAGACCTCTTGAAAAATCACTAGTATAAACACCTGATGATAAGCCATATTTATTATCATTCATTTTATCTATGACCTCTTTTTCGGTATCAAATTTCATAACTGATAAAACTGGTCCAAAAAGCTCATTTTCTGCTGTAGGAAGGTTATGATTATCACATTCAATTATCGTAGGAGGAAAATAATAGCCTTCATTTGAAAATGGATGTCTTTTACCACCGCATCTTACCTTTCCTCCTTGTTCAATAGTCTTTTTTATATTTTTTTCTATAACTTCTAGTTGTTTAAAATTACTTAAAGGGCCCATTTCTGTATCTTTGTCCATTGGTGCTCCAATTTTTATTCTTTCTGCTCTTTTTATGAGTTTATCTAGAAACTCATCATAAATTCCATTTTGTAAATATAATCTTGATCCTGCTATGCAGCTTTGTCCACTTGCACCAAATATACCTGCAGTAATTCCATTTATTGCATTTTCTTGGTGAGCGTCATCAAAAACTGCTACAGGACTTTTTCCACCAAGTTCTAGACTTACTTCTGATAAATTTTCAGCTGAATTCCTGATGATATGTCTTGCGGTCTCAGGTCCACCTGTGAAAGCAACTTTTTCTACTAAATTATGTGTAGTTAATGCTTTTCCGCATGGATCACCAAATCCAGTTATAACATTTACAACACCTTTAGGAATTCCAGTATCTTCAATTAATTTTGCAAATTCAAACATTACTGCTGGAGCTAACTCTGATGATTTAATTACAACAGTATTACCCATAGCTAAAGCTGGAGCTAATTTAGTTGCAGTTAAAAACATTTGTGAGTTCCAAGGAACTATTGCAGCAATTACACCAATTGGTATTCTAGATGTTATTGCCTGTATATTTGGTTTATCAATTGGAAGCACAGTCCCTTCAACTTTATCAGCTAGTCCTGCGTAATAATCATAATACTCTGCAATATAATTTGCTTGTTGATTAGTTTCTCTGAAAATTTTTCCTGTATCTATTGTTTCAATTCTTCCTAGCAACTCAGCATTCTCTCTTAATTTGTTACCAATCGCTCTTAAAAATTTACCTCTTTCTCTCGGTAACAGTTTGGGCCAATCTCCTTCAAAAGCTTTTTGTGCAGCTTTAACCGCCTTATCAACATCGCTAGCACTTGCCTCTGGTACAATTGCCCAAGGTTTATTGTCTTCTGGGTTTAATGTTTCAAATGTTTTTTTTGTATCAGAATCTAACCACTCTCCACCAATAAACATTTTATAATTTTTTAATTCAGGCATTAAGAATATGATCTTTTATTTTATTATTTACATCATCTGAACATTCAATACTACATAGATGTTTTCCAACTGGTATTATTTTTACAGTGGAGTTTTTAATTTTTTTACTTAGATTATTTGACATTTCTGGAGTTGACCCCACATCTCCTTCACCTGTCATTACAAGGGTTTTTACCTTTATATCATCAAATCTCTCGTCATCTTTATGATGAACAAACAAAGAGTATATTTTAATAAAGTTAGACATATTATTATTTTCAAGAATTGATCCAATTTTCTCAGATACTTTAGGATATTTATCTAAATATTCATTGGTGAACCATCTTTTTAAGGACGTTTTTGGCAGAGTATTTTCTTTTTTCGTTTGTTCAAATCTGTCATTTACTATTTTTTTCTGCTCATTTGATCTATTAAATATTGAACATAGTAATGTGAGTGATTGAAGTCTTTCATTAAATCTTGTTGCAAAATTTCTGGCGATCAGAGATCCAATTGAAAATCCAACTAAATGTATTTTTTCTATTTTTAATTCATTAATTAAATTCAATAATTGATCAGAAAAATCATCAAAACTGACATTATCTTTATTTAATGGAGTCTTGCCATGACCAAGGATATCATAGACTAAAACAGTATTTTCAAATGCATCAATCTGGGATTCCCAAATACTGCTATCAAGTCCTACACCATGAATAAAAATTATTGGTATTCCTTTTTTTTTATTTAATTTATAAAAGGTACTATTAGCGTCTGTTGCATGGATCATTACTACTTTGGTTCAATACCCATTTCTTTCATATCTTGATATCTATCTCCAGTTCTTGCATGAGCTCTTCCAGTTGAAGCTCCTCCAATCGCAATAACAATTTCGTCATCAAATGGAGCATCATGTATAGTAAACTCATGGGTCAAATAATAAGGTCTTAATCCAGAGTCAGTTTTATGCATCATTGGAATAGATATTTTTGATCCTGCGGTTCCCCTAGTATTTGTAAAACTTAAATAGGAAGTCCCACCAACAGCATCTCTGAATTTATTACCAAATCTTAATGTATGAATAAATGCTGATGCATGTTCTATTTCTCCATTTAGTCCAACTATACCTGCTTTTCCATATGCTAATATTTTCTCAGGTGAACCTATTTCTTTTATAAGTTCAGGAACCAATAAATCCCCAAGTTTAGGAGCTAGATCTAAAATAATGGGTTTTAAGTTTTCTACAAAACCTTTTCCATCCCAAGGATTTTTAAAAACTGCAGCAACAGAAACCATCAAA
>JACWDU010000014.1 GCA_014653935.1 Pelagibacterales bacterium SAG-MED23
TCACCTGCTGCGAAGACCCCTGGTACACTTGTTTCCATAGTGTCAAAATCAGCTTTTATTGTTCCCCACTGTGAAACTTGTAGTCTTGGTTCTTGAAATAAAACTGGTAAATCCTCTGGATCAAATCCTAAAGCTTTGATTACTAAATCAGCATTAATTTCAAATTCTGCGTTCTCTTGAGCTACTGGTCTTCTCCTGCCACTTTCATCTGGCTCTGTTAATTTCATTTTATCAACTAATAGACTATTTACTTTGTTAGTTCCTTTAAATTCCTTTGGATTGCTCAACCAAATAAATTCAACTCCTTCTTCTTCTGCATTGCCTACCTCCCGCGCAGAGCCAGGCATATTTTCTTTATCTCTTCTATATAAACATTTGACTGATTTAGCTTTTTGTCTAATAGAGGTTCTCACACAATCCATTGCTGTATCTCCACCTCCTATTACAACTACATCTTTTCCTTCAGCATTAAGAGTTCCATTATCAAACATTTCAACTTTATCACCTAGTCCTTTTCTATTAGAAGCAGTTAAAAATTCCATTGCTGGGAAAATATTACTTAAGTCGTTTCCAGGTAAATTTACTTCTCGAGGTTTATAAACTCCAGTAGATATTAAAATTGCGTCGTGTTTATCTCGTAGCTCTTCAAGAGTTGAATCTTTTCCAACTTCAAAATTTTGAACAAATTTTATTCCACCTTCTTTGAGAAGTTTAATTCTTCTTTCAACAACATGTTTTTCTAATTTAAAATTTGGAATTCCATATATAAGTAAACCACCAGCTCTGTCATAACGGTCATAAATTGTTACTTGATGTCCTTTTTTTCTAAGTTCCTCACCGCAGGCTAATCCGGCAGGACCAGCGCCTACTATTCCAATGCTTTGATTACTTTCATTAATAATATTTATAGGTTTTACCCACCCATTTTCCCATGCCTTTTCAGTGATATATTTCTCTACTGAACCAATGGTAACAGTTCCGTGACCAGACTGTTCAATTACACAATTTCCCTCACACAATCTGTCCTGTGGACATATTCTTCCACATACTTCAGGCATATTATTTGTACTTTGAGATAAATGATAAGCCTCCTCATATCTTCCTTCAGCAGTCAGCTTTAACCAATCTGGAATATTATTACTTAAAGGGCAATGTACTTGGCAAAAAGGAACTCCACATTGGGAACAACGGCTTGATTGCTCTTTTGCCTTTTCATGAATAAATTCATTATAAATTTCACCAAAATCTTCTTTTCTCTCAATTTTATCTCTTTTAGGTGGATTTTGTTGACCTATATCTACAAATTTAAGCATTTTATTTGTCATAACATCGAGCTTATAGCGTATATTTAATAATCAATAAAGTATTACTAGGTAATATATACTGACATATAATTTAAAAAACAAAGTATTTTATGATTTTTTTGTTTTAAACATAGTAGATATGCATATTTTAAATTGCTTTATTTGGACAATGTTTTGTCTATTTATATAAATCAAAAATGATTTCTAAATATATTGAAGCCACTATTTTAGCATTTGTTCAAGGGTTTTCAGAGTTTATTCCTGTTAGCTCATCAGCACAGCTAATTATAATTTCAAAACTATCTAACTTCAGTATTAGCTCACTTCAGCTAGATATCAGTTTGCATCTAGGCTCACTTTTAGCGATAGTTTTTTATTTTAGAAGAGATTTATTAGATCTTCTTAATAATAAGTCATTATTATTGCTAATTATATTGGGTTCATTACCATTAGTGATATTTGGATTTATAGTCTACTCAACAGGTTTGGTAGATCATCTTAGAAATTTAAAAGTAATTGCATGGACAACTTTGTTGTTTGGAATTCTATTGTTTCTTGCGGATAGAATGACAGTAAAAAATAATATTGAAAATAATTTAAATATTAAGAATATTTTAATCATTGGTATTTTTCAAATTTTGGCGATTATTCCTGGAGTAAGTAGATCTGGTATAATAATTACAATTTCAAGGTTTTTAAAATTTGATAGAGTTGATTCATCTAAGATTTCTTTCTACTTATCTATACCTGCTTTAGCAGGTGCAAGTGTGTTAAGTATGAAAGATATTATTAATAAAGATATAGATTTAAATTTCGTTTTTATTTATTCAATTATTTTTTCTTTTTTAATTTCATATTTCACAATTAAATATTTTTTAATTTATGTAAAAAATTTTAATTTGAATATTTTTGTATACTATAGAACTTTTCTTGCTTTAATTCTGTTTGCAATTGCTTATACTTAATTTTTAGTACTTGGTGAAATTTGAGAAGAAACTACTGCAATCAATATTAATAAACAACCAATCATATTATTTATACTTAAAAATTGATTAAGAATAACCCACCCTGCTATAGCAGCAAATACTCCCTCTAATGAATAAATAATTGCTGCAGGAGCTTCTTCTATATTCTTTTGTGCAAACATTTGTAATGTAAAGGCAATACCGCCTGATAGTGCACCTGCATAGAGAATTGAACTACTTTCCATCAATATTTTTGAAATATTTATTTCTTCAAAAATATAAGAAAAAATTATTGAAAGTAACGCAACAAATAAAGCTTGAAGTGCTGCGTAAAACATAGGTATATCAAATTCTTCCATAAACTTACCTGCAAAGATTATGTGCAAAGCCCAAAAAATAGAACACAATATAACTAAACCATCACCTAGCATTATTTCTGAGTTAGAAAAATCACTCAAAAGGTATACACCGAAAACACAAAGACCAATTGCAGGCCATATACTCCAATGAACTTTTTTGGAATAAATGAAGAATAATAAAATTGGAACTATAGGCACATAAAATACTGTAAAAAAAGCAGCATTTGCAATGTTTGTGTACTGAAGAGCAGTTTGCTGCAAGAATGTTCCTAAAAAAAGTGATACTCCCATGAAAACTAAATATTTCATGAAAAGTTTTGATTTTGAGAGGACCTCTAGTTTAATTTTTTTTCTCTCAAAAAGTAAGGCAAGCGGTAAGATTGTTAAAAATCCAATAACAAATCTTGATGCGTTAAAAGTCAATGGACCAATATTATCCATACCAGTATCTTGTGCAATGAAGGCTGTTCCCCAAATAAAAGTTGTAACTAAGGCGCAGACCATTGAAAGAGATTTTGTCATTTTATTTACTTAGATAGTTTTATTTAATTAATTTATTCCGTTTAACTTACAAGAGCTATCAAAATCCTCTTTGTTAATATAACATCCAGACATTCTCCTCACTCCATTAAACGATCCTCTGCCATGAAGTATTCGCCAATTGTTAAATATCAAAAGTTCTCCAGGTTTTAGTATATGTCGCCACTGGTAGTCTCTATTGTTCGCAATAAGATCAAATGTTTTTATTGCTTCATAAAACTTCAATGTTAAATCTTTTTCAAATCTGAACGCAGCTCGATCATAGTTATTAAAACTAACTTGGACAATTTCATTGTTTTCATTTAATTTAAATATTGGTCTTTCAGCTTCAAGATAAACTCCATCGCCAATATAATTTCCCTTAACATTTATTTTTGTCATTAAATCATACATCAACTGGTTTTCTTTTTTAATTATTTCTGCGATTTTTAATCCATCAACCATTATTGACTCACCACCCTTTGCATCATAATCACAACATAATAATAATTGTAATCCTGGCGCATCATTGCTATAAGTTGAGTCTGTATGAGGCCTTAGTTCTTCTTGGGTATATGCGCTATCAGCTTTATTTTCATCAGACTCAAAGCTCCACAATCCTCCAAATATAGAATTTCGTACGTAACCAATCTTATTAGCAATTGTTTCAACAGTTTTTAAATTTGTTTCACAGTTTTTAATTACTATAAATCCATAATCATAAAGATTTTTTAGGAAATTTCTAAATCCTTCATTTGATAAAATAGAATTATAATCTAAAAAGATTTCTTCTTTTATTTCACTAGATTTCCAGATTTTTAAATTAGATTTAGCCTCTTTTTTTCGGCTTATTTTATTATTAATTAGAAATTCAGATGAATATTTTACTGGTTTTTCTAAATCAGGCCATGAAACACTCAAATATTTTCCATTTTCAATTATTTCAGCATTTTTTATTTTTAATTTTATATCTAATGCTGCTGTGTATGTTTTTCTTTGACTGGATCTTTTATCCCAATTTAGCTCATCTTTTGCATGATCTCTCAGCCAAATATTAGGAAAAATTTCAGAATTAGCCTCATTAAAGTGGACGTGTACATCATCTGCCAATATTTCAATTTTAGTAATCATTTACTTAAATTATATGCAAAATTAGATCCAAGATTATCTTTTAATTCGTTGTTAAATTTAGCAGCCTCAGCGCCATCTATAATTCTATGATCATATGAGAGTGATAATGGAAGCATGGTTCTTGGAACAAATTTACCATCAAAAAATACCTGTTTTTTGTAACTTCTACCAACGCCAAGTATAGCAACTTCAGGGAAGTTAATTATCGGTGTAAAAAATGAACCGCCTATACCACCTAAACTTGTGATAGTCATTGACCCACCAAAGAACTCTTTTTTATCAATTTTTAGATTTCTACAATCATCACTTACTTTTTTTAACTCTTCACTAAGTTCATTGATATCTTTTTGATTAACATCTCTAATTTTAGGAACCATAAGTCCATGTTGAGTATCAACTGCAATACCGATATGAAAATACTTTTTAAAAGTAATCTTTCCATTTTCAATATCATCAATTGATGAATTAAATGTCGGAAATTTTTGTAGTGAAAGTACTAATGCTTTAATAATAAAGACAAGAGGAGTAATTTTAATTTTTTCTCCTGTATAATTATCTTTTATTGAGCTTCTAAATTCTTCCATTTCTGTAATATCAGCCTCATCATGGTTAGTCACATGTGGAATGTTTGTCCACGAATTAACTAGATGTGGAGCTGCTATTTTTTTTACTCTAGGAATATCTTTAATTTCAACTTCTCCAAAATCTGAATGTTGGTATTCACTTTTAATAACCTTTTTGTTTTGTGTTTTAGGAGTATTCTGAGGCTGATTAATTCTAGATGAGACAAAATCTTTTAAGTCTTTTTCAACAACCCTACCTGATCTCTCTGTTCCTTTAACATTATTTATATCTACTCCTAATTCTCTAGCAAATTTTCTAGCTTTTGGACTTGCAGATATTTTATTGGATTGATCAGACATTTACATTTTTGTTGGCATAGGTTTGTTTTTGTCAATTTTATATTTTTTAATTGCATCTTCAGCATACTTTGATGTAACAAGTTGTTCATTAGCTAAAACGCTAAGGCTATAAGCAACTATATGTTCTTTATCTACTTCAAAAAAATTTCTTAGGTTTTTTCTTGTATCACTTCTTCCATACCCATCAGTGCCTAATGAATAAAAACTCTTTTTTGTGAAAGGTCTTATTTGATCAGCATTTATTCTCATATAGTCAGTGGCTGCAAGGATAGGACCTTGTTGTTTACCTAAGCATTCCTCTACATATGATTTTTTATTTGTTTCTGCGGGGTTTAGAAGGTTTAATCTTTCAACTTCCATTCCATTTTTTCTTAACTCATTAAAACTAGTAACACTCCAAACTTCACTGTCTACTTGATATTCTTTTTTAAGGATATCTGATGCAGCCATCATTTCTCTAAGTATCGTTCCTGATCCTAATAATTGAATTTTTGCATCTTTAGAACCTGATGTCTCTTTAATTTTATACATTCCCTTTAAAATTCCATCCTCACAATCTTTAGGCATGTCAGGATGAGAGTAATTTTCATTCATTGTTGTAATATAATAGAAAATATTTTCATTTTTTTCATGCATCCTTCTTAGACCTTCTCTAAAGATCACGGCTAATTCATAATGGAATGTTGGGTCATAAGAAATACAGTTTGGGATTGTTGATGCTAGCAAATGACTATGCCCATCTTGGTGTTGAAGACCTTCTCCTGCAAGTGTTGTTCTTCCTGCTGTCGCACCAATTAAAAAACCTCTTGCTTGACTATCTCCTGCTGCCCAAGCAAAATCTCCTATTCTTTGAAAACCAAACATAGAATAAAAAAGATAAATTGGTATCATTTCAATGTCGTGATTTGTGTATGCTGTTCCTGCTGCTATCCAAGAAGACATGGAACCAGACTCTGTAATTCCTTCTTCTAATACTTGGCCACTTTTTTCTTCTTTGTAAGATGAAAGTTGTGCAGAATCTTCTGGTTCATATTTTTGACCTTCATGAGCATATATACCTATTTTTTGGAAGAAACCTTCCATTCCAAATGTTCTAGCCTCATCAGGAATAATTGGAACCAATTTTGGTGCTACATTTTTATCTCTCAAAAGATTAGTCAACATTCTAACTAATGCCATTGTTGTAGACATTTCCTTTTCTCCTGTTGATTTCTTCATAAAATCGAAAATATCTTTACTTGGAGCTTTAATTGGTTTTGAGTATGATGTTCTCTCAGGAATGAAACCACCTAGTTCTAACCTTCTTTTTTTTAGGTATTTAATTTCCTCAGAATTTTCATCTGGTTTAAAATATTCGATATTTTTAACTTGGGAATCAGTTAAAGGAACATCAAATCTATCCCTGTAATACATCAAATCATCTACATCTAATTTTTTTTGTTGGTGAGTAGTATTTACACTCTCACCACTTTTCCCCATACCATAACCTTTTATGGTTTTAGCTATTATGACTGTGGGGCTTCCTTTGTGATTGACCGCTTTATCATATGCAGCATAAACCTTATGAGGATCATGACCTCCTCTATTTAAACGCCAAATGTCAGTATCTGACATTGATGAGACTAATTCCGTTGTTTCAGGATATTTACCAAAAAACTTTTCTCTTACATATAGTCCATTTCTTGCTTTAAATGCTTGATATTCACCATCTACAGTCTCATTCATAATTTTTACCAAGTGTCCAGTCTTGTCATTTGCTAAAAGTGAATCCCAATAAGATCCCCAAATAACTTTTAAAACATTCCAACCGCCACCTCTAAAAATACCCTCTAATTCTTGAATTATTTTTCCATTTCCTCTTACGGGACCATCTAATCTTTGTAAGTTACAATTAACAACGAATATTAAATTATCTAAATTTTCGCGCGCCGCTAAACCAATTGCACCAAGTGACTCGGGCTCATCCATTTCTCCATCCCCAAGAAAAGCCCAGACTTTTCTTCCTTCATCTTTAATTAATCCTCTATTAATAAGGTATTTCATAAACCTAGCCTGATATATTGCTAACATTGGACCGATACCCATTGAGACTGTTGGAAACTGCCAAAAATTTGGCATTAGCCATGGATGAGGATACGATGAAAGTCCACCAGTTTTTACTTCTTGTCTAAATCTATCTAACTGCTTTTCATTTAATCTTCCTTCAAGAAAAGCTCTTGCATACATTCCTGGTGCACTATGTCCTTGGAAATAAACTAGATCACCTCCAAATTTATTATTTTTTGCTCGCCAAAAATGATTCATTCCAACATCATACAAAGTTGCAGCTGATGCGAATGTTCCTATGTGTCCACCAAGTTCAGGATACTTTTTATTTGCTCTGACTACCATTGCAGCAGCATTCCATCTAATAAGTGATCTTAATTTACGTTCTATATTTTGATCTCCCGGTGATCTTTTTTCTTCTTCAGGAGGTATGGTATTTACATATGGACTAGTTTGAGTATGCGGAATTTTTGATCCAGCTTTATAAGATTGATCTATCAATTGTTTTATTAAAAAATGAGCTCTTTCCGAACCATCATTTTGTAATACTGCACTTAAGGAGTCCAACCACTCTTTAGTTTCAATAGGGTCGATATCATCATCACTATTGACCATTTTAACTTCATTAATCAATCTTGTTTGTTTGATTTGTTTTGGTTCTACAACTTTTGTTTCAAGTTTTGTATCAGTTTTAGTAGCTGTTTCTGCCTCCTCTATTAATTTCTCTGTTGATGGAGGAATTTTTTCATCTAAAGTTTTAGTGATTTTCTCATTTTCATCTTTTTTGTCTGAAGATAGGGTGAGTATCAAATCACCTTTTGAAACTTTATCACCTATTTTTACTTTTATATTATCTACTGTGCCTTCATAATTAGATGGTACTTCAACACTTGATTTATCACTTTCTAAAGTTACGACAGGGTCATTTTTATTGATTTTATCGCCTTTTTTTACAAGTACTTCAATTATTTCAACGTTTTCAAAATCTCCTATATCAGGAACTAATAAATCTAGATTCATTTTTGTAATATATATATATCAATATTTGCTAAAAAAATAATTTACATTATTAATTATGTATAAAAACTGTACAAATTGCGCCTGTAGCTCAATTGGATAGAGCGCTTGGCTACGGACCAGGAGGTTCTGGGTTCAACTCCTAGCAGGCGCACCAAAATGAAAGGATAAATGAAAATTTCACTTGAAAAATCTGTAATATATTTCTTTTGTTTAGTTTTATTATTTATACTAATTATGACAATAATTCTTTAATGAAAAAAAAATTTGAACAATTAAGCAATAAACTAAGCTACATGAAACATAATGGTGGTTTGTTATTCAGGTCTATTACAAAGAAAAAATTTGAGTTTAAAACTAAGATTAAAAAAACACACTTAAATAAAGCTGGAATAACTCATGGTGGTTATATTTGTACAATCATTGATGCTGGTGCAGGAACTTCTTGCCACCGTGCAAGTGGAAATAAACCATGCGTAACTATTTCATTAGATATAAAATTTATAGCTCCTTCTAACCTTGGAGACGAATTATTAGGAACAGTTGAAATTCAAAAAGTTACAAAATCAATGGTATTTATTAATTGCAAACTTAAGTGTAAAAATAAATTAATTGCGAGTGCAGTCGGAATTTGGAAAATTTTAAGAAGACCCCTTCCAAATGCTGGCTTAGGTGGATAGATTTTATTTTCTCAATTGAAAGACAAATATTGGAAGAACTAAAACTAAACCAATAATTGATGAGCCTAAACCAGGTGCAATAAATAATAATGAAACAATTCCTAAATACCATCTTTGAAAAGTAGGCACTGATTTAAATAGATAGCCTGTAAATCCAATTCCAATTAACCCAATTCCAACCATTGCAGATATTAAAGTTACAAAAAAATCATAAAAATTAAACCCTTGAGCAACTAATAACAATGATGGTGAATAAACGAATACAAAAGGCACAAGAGCTTTTGCAATGCCTAGTCTAAAAGCTGTATTGCCAGTAGTAAAAGGATTTGATCCAGCTATTCCTGCAGCAGCATATGCTGCCAGGGCAACAGGTGGGGTTATGTCTGCTAATACACCATAATAAAACACAAAAAAGTGTGAAACAATAGGCTCTATTTGTAATTGAGTAAGAGCAGGAGCGGCAACAGCAACTAGTATGATATATGTTGCGGTAGTTGGCACACCTGTCCCCATAAATATGCAGGAAATTGCAATTAAAATAAGCGAAAAAAATAATGTTAGATCAGCTAAAGAAAAATAATTAAAAGGTAAAAAGTTTAAAAAGAAACCTCCAATATCACCAGCCGTTTGAATTACCACATAACCTAATCTAAAACCAACGCCAGTTAGTGTAACTACACCAACTATAATTCCTATTGATGCAGCTGCAGCTCCAACAGCTAAAGTATTCTTTGCACCTCTAGCAAGACAATCAAATAAATCATTAAAAGTAAGTCTATTTTTTTTTCTAATAAAGCCAATAACGATACATGCAATTATTCCATTTACTGCCGCATAGTCTGGAGTACGACCAATTAAAATTAAATATACCAAGATAAATAATGGAACTATTGCAAGCCAATTGTCTTGTATAATTTTTAAAAATTTAGGAACTTCACTTTCATTTAAACCTCTAAGTCCTAATTTTTTTGCCTCTAAATGAACCATTACAAATATTCCAAAATAATGAAGCAATGCTGGAATTAATGCAGCCGCTAAAATATCTCTTAAAGGTAATTCTAAATATTCTACCATTATGAAAGCGGCGGCCCCTAGAATAGGCGGGGTTATTTGTCCACCAGTAGATGCTGTTGCTTCTACGGCTCCAGAAAAATGTGGGGGATATCCAACTTTTTTCATTGCAGGAATTGTTAAAGATCCGGTTGTTACTGTATTTGCAATTGAAGATCCTGATATAGTCCCAAGAAATGCTGAAGAAAAAATTGCTACTTTTGCTGGACCACCTGAATATCTTCCAGCTATTACCATCGCTAAATCAATAAATAATTGTCCTAATCCTATACGTGTTGCAAGTACGCCAAATAAAATAAATAAAAAAACATATTGAGCCATAACTCCAACAGCAATCCCGTAAATGCCTTGATTGGTTATATAAATATGATTTACAAAACCAGCCCAGCTACTGCCACCATGTTTTAAAGCTCCAGGAAAAATAGGACCATAGAGTGCGAAAATCATAAATATTACGCATATTAATGGCAGTGTATATCCAATAGATCTTCTTGCTGCCTCAAGGGTTAAAATTATAAGAATTGATCCCATGATAACTTCCGTGCTTGATGGATTTCCTACTCTGCTAGCTAATATCTCAGGAGGTAATAGGGGCAAATAAAGTGCTGTTAAGACAACTAAAATTGAAAAAATAATATCAATTATTGGAACTTTTCTTTTTGATTTATCATCAGAAAAACTTTTCCAATTATAAAATAGGAATACTAGACCAACTACAAAGGAGATATGAATACCTCTATGAAGAATATCTCTAATTGTTCCAAATCCTGAAGCATAAAAATGGTAAATTGACATTGCAACTAATGCAACAAACGTCAATGATTTCAGAAAATTTTTTAATTTTCTTTCATTGCTTTTTATTTCAAACTTTTCTTCAAGTTTTGAAACTTCTTCAGGGGAAATATTAAATTGAGACATAATAATGCCCTAGATCTTTAGATCTAGGGCATAATATATAGGTATACTTATAAAATTAATTTATAAGTCCTGCTTCTTTATAGAACTTTTCTGCACCTGGATGTAACGGCACACCCACTCCAGAAAGAGCAGATTCAGGTGT
>JACWDU010000015.1 GCA_014653935.1 Pelagibacterales bacterium SAG-MED23
ACAGTATTCTCTTCCATAATAAATAATTTGAAGGTGTAACTTATTCCAATATTGTTTATGAAAAAGTCTTTTAAGATTCTAAGTTTTTAATTTTATTTATTTTGATTATACTAAAATTATGAAAATTTTTGAGCTCGTGGAGAATTTCATACAATATATTAAAATCATAAATTACTAAAGTTTGATTATTCATATATAGATAGAATATGACAATTATTTTAAAAAATAAAGCAACACTTAGCTTTGATGATTTTAGTTTTAGGTGTTGTATTGGAAAAAGAGGATTAAGTAGTAAAAAAATTGAAGGAGATAAAAAAACTCCTACGGGCGAGTTTTCGCTTGGAAACTTATATTATAGAAAGGATAGAATAGTTAAACCTACAACTAAATTGAAGTGTATAAAAATTAGAAAAAATATGGGTTGGTGCGATGATATAAGAGACAATAAATACTACAATAAATTATTTAAAATTAATAGAAAAGTGAAGCACGAAAAGATTTATAGAAAAGATTATAAGTACGATTTAATGATCCCGATAAATTATAATACAAAAAATACAAAATTGGGTAAAGGCAGTGCAATATTCTTACATTTAACCAAAAATTACCAATCTACAAATGGATGTGTAGCACTTGGTAAAAAAGATTTTTTAATTTTGATTAAACTTATAAAAAAAAATACTAAAATAAAATTAATTTAATCTCTTTTCCCAAATATATTTGACCCAATTCTTAGATAAGTAGAATTATATTCTGTTGCTTTGAGGTAGTCTGAGGACATACCCATACTTATTTCTGTTAAATTAATTTTATTGTTTAGCTCTTTCATTTGGGAGAAATATTTCGATGAATCTTCATTAAATGGGGGGATACACATCGTTCCAACTATATTAAGGCCAAGATTTTTAGAAAAATTATAAAATTCAGTTAAATGATTACTCATTATTCCTGATTTCTGACTTTCTTCACCTAAATTTATTTGTATAAAAATTTTTGGTTTTACATTCTGCTTTTCCTGTTCTTCGGCAATCTTCTTTGCTAATTTTTCACTATCTAAAGAGTGAATGTAGTCAAAAATTTTAATTGCAAATTTTACTTTATTAGTTTGTAATTTTCCAATCAAATGTAAATTAATCTTATTATTTTTAATTTTAACATCTGTCCATTTTTCAATGGCCTCTTGAACTTTGTTTTCACCATAATCTAAGTGTCCGTGTTCAACTAAGGGCAAAATATGTTCTATATTAAATGTTTTTGAAACTGCAATTATTTTAGGTATTGTACATTTTTCTTTTAATTCTGATAATTTAGAATTAATTGATTTCTGAATAGCTAATAAATTTTGAATAGTAATATGCATAAAAAAAATCTCAAAAAATATTATTTTATAAATAAAATTAATAAAAATAATATTGATAAGCAAGATAAAGATACCATAATTATTTACAGAAATTACAAAAAAAAAATTAATGTTAAAGATTTACTTTTCTTAAAAAAATATTGCAAAGGTAAAAGGCTAAAATTATTATTGTCTAATAACATCAAGCTTGCTTTTAAATATAACCTGGATGGAGCATACATACCTGCGTTTAATACCAGTTTTTTGCATCTATGTTACAACTTGAAAAATAGCTTTATTCTGTTGGGATCAGCTCATAATTTAAGACAAATAAGGATTAAAGAAAAACAGAAGGTCAATGAAATTTTTATATCTTCAATATTTAAAAGAAATAACAACTATTTAGGAATTAATAAATTTAAAATAATCTCTAATTATTCTAAAAAAGGAATTATAGCATTAGGAGGGATTTCAAAAAGCAATCTTAAATCAGTATATCTTACTAACTCAATTGGGTTTGCTGGAATATCCTATTTTGAAAGCAAAAAAAAGGCCCCTAGAAAGGGGCCTTTTAAATAAGTTACTAAATTCAAATATTAGTAAGCAAACTTGAAGTTAACTTCACTTCCTGAATGATCGGCAGTTGATGTTCCACCAATATTATCACCCTGACCGTGTGATGCTGCAATAGTTAATCCACCGCTTGTAAATGAAACACTGAATGAATTAAACTCTTGGTCATCTTTTGTAGAGTCTTCAAAGTCAATAACTGATGAGTTCAATGATACTGACATGTCATCGCTTACAGCGTAAGAAATACCTACCATAGTAGCATCTCTATCTGTACTCGCAGTACCACCATCTGTTTCGTTTACTTGGTAACCAACAGACATTCCGCCCATAGTGTATTTTACACCAAACATTGAGTTATCAAACTCGTTTGCTGCATTATTATTTTCTCCAGTTGCTGCATAAAGACTTAGACCAGCTATACCTGTATATGCTAGACCGTACTCTAACGAGCTGTCAACACGTGTTGCTGCATCAGAAGGAACATAAGAAGCTTTAAGCGCTAATCCATCCATAACTGTATAGTCATAAACGAATACTTCGCCTGAACCAGCACCGTTAGCTACTGCTGTTGCAGTTGCTCCTGTTGCAGTTCCCCAAGATTCTTCATTTGCATTTGGAGTGATATCATCCCAAGCAGAAATTGGACCAGAGTTGTCCATTCCAGCAAACTGTAAAGTACCCATTCCGTCAGTACCAATTGTTACTAATTTAGCACCAGTTGCACCGTTATCGATTTCATACTGGTAAGAGATAGTCAAACCATTGTCCATCTCGCCGCTAGTTTTAAACGTAATTGAGTCACCCATTCCCCAATTATTACCTTGGACACCTGTTCCGTGACCTGCGTATGTAATTGAAGTAGAACCCGAAATTGAAAAATCAGCTGCTGAAGCTGAAGTTGCAACTAAGGCTGTTCCTAAGGCTGTCAATCCGATTTTTTTTAGATTGTTCATATATTTACCTTTCGTTAATTGTTTAATATTAAACAGGATATGATTTACCAATAATTGTAGAAAATATTACATATAATTGACCTTTTTTTGAATATTTTATAAAAGTGTTGTATTTTTGCATCATAAAAAAGCTTTATTTTAAGTGATTTCTTGAATGATAAAAAAAATTCTTTTAATTTTTCATTTTTTTAAACTAAAACAAAATCTGTGCATATAATTTCATTAAATCAAAAAAATCTACTCAAGCTTTTTTTTATAGGATTCGTTTTAATCTTTGTAACTTCATGTGGATCACCAGGAGATGCAAGAAAAAATCCACCCGAACCTGAGCTTAGAATAAAGAGAAATCTTGAGGAAGGAAGAGGGTTTACTTTAGACAGGGCGTTTAAGGGTAAAAAAGGAGGGGGAGATTTTGAATTTGCTAGTTCAAATGAACTTTGGAAAGCTTCTTTGGATACGATTGATTTTATTCCCTTATCGTCAGTAAATTACAGTGGTGGTATCATAATTACTGATTGGTACACAGATACAGAAAATGTTAACGAGTCCGTTAAAATATCTATTAGATTTCTAACCAATGAAGTTAGAGCTGACGCTCTAGATATAAAAGTTTTTTATAAAAAATGTAATCAGGTTATGAACTGCAAAATCTCGCAAAAAAGAGGGACGCTTGTAACAGAGTTAAAAAAAACAATATTGAATAAAGCTGCTATTTATAAAAAAGAAAAAAAAGATAAAAATTTTAAAGAGTATACAGGTAGCGCTGGCAAACTAGATTAGATAAATATTCTTAATTAAGTGACTTCACAGAGATATAATTTTAAAACCATAGAACTAAAATGGCAAGAAAAATGGCAAGAGACAAAGACTTTTGCCTCTAAAGTGGACAAATCAAAGGATAAATTTTATTGTTTAGAAATGTTTCCTTACCCATCGGGAAAAATTCATATGGGCCATGTCAGAAACTATACAATTGGTGATGTCCTATCTAGATATAAATCATTAAAAGGTTTTAACGTTTTGCATCCAATGGGCTGGGATGCATTCGGTATGCCAGCAGAAAATGCAGCAAGGGAAAATAATTTAGATCCTAAGGAATGGACAAATAAAAATATACTAATAATGAAGAAACAATTAAAAAGACTTGGGCTTTCTATTGATTGGGATCGTGAAATTTCTACTTGCTCTGAAGATTATTATAAACATCAACAACTATTTTTCATAGAACTTTATGAGAAAGGTCTAGTTTATAGAAAAGAAAATTATGTTAACTGGGATCCTATAGATCAAACAGTCCTTGCAAATGAGCAGGTTATAGATGGTAAAGGTTGGAGATCTGGAGCTGTTGTTGAAAGGAAAAAGTTAAATCAATGGTTTTTTAGTATTTCAAAATTTTCACAAGAACTTCTAGATGGTTTAGAAAATTTAGATCAATGGCCAAATAAAGTGAAAATTATGCAAAAAAATTGGATAGGTAAATCATTTGGGTGTGAAATTGTTTTTCAAACTGAAGGAGATCTACCAGTAAGAGAAATTAAATGCTTTACAACAAGACCCGACACCTTATTTGGATTTTCTTTTTTAGCTGTTTCAATTGATCATGAAATATCTAAATATTTTTCTGAAGACAAAGCATTTCAAGAATTTAAAAATGAATGTTCTAAAACAGGTACAACAGAAGAAGCAATTGCAATTGGAGAAAAAATAGGTTTTAAAACCAATCTAGTGGCTATCAACCCTTTAAATTCAAAGCAAAAAGTGCCTGTTTACTTTGCTAATTTTGTCTTGATGGATTACGGTTTTGGAGCAGTATTTGGATGTCCAGCTCACGATCAAAGAGATTTTGATTTTGCAAAGAAATATAATCTTAATATTAAAACTGTAGTGAGACCCGACGACCAAAATGAAAAATTTAGTGTTCAAGATGAAGCTTATTCTGGGTCTGGAATTATAATTAACTCAGAGTCTCTTAATGGATTAAAGGTTCCAGAGGAGTCTGTTATAAAAGCAATTGAAATTTTGGAAGAAAAAAAAATTGGTAAAAAACAGATAAATTTTCGACTAAAAGATTGGGGCGTTTCTAGACAGAGATACTGGGGATGTCCAATTCCAATTATATATGATGGGGAAGGAAATGTTAGTACGGTTCCAAAAAAAAATTTACCAATTAAACTTCCTCAGGATGTAAACCTTAATGCAAAAGGAAATCCATTAGACTCGGAGTATGAATGGAAAAATATAAAAGTTGATGGTAAAAAATATACGAGAGAAACTGATACTTTGGATACATTCGTTTGTTCGTCTTGGTATTATTTGAGATTTTGTTCACCTAAAAACAGTGAATATGGTTTTAGCAAAGAGGATATCGATTACTGGATGCCGGTTGATCAATACATTGGGGGTGTAGAACATGCAATTCTTCACTTACTATACTCAAGATTTTTTATGAAAGCTATAGCATACAAAAACGAAGATTTTAAGATATCAGAACCATTTAAAGGTTTGTTTACCCAAGGTATGGTATGTCATGAAACATACAAAGATAAAAATAACAACTGGCTTAGCCCAGATGAAATAGAGTTAATTGATGGTAAATATCAGAAGAAAGGGGATTTAAACAATTTTATAAAAGTAGGTCAATCAGAATCAATGTCAAAATCAAAGAAAAATGTAGTTGATCCCGAGAGTATAATAAATAGTTATGGAGCAGATGCTGTTAGACTATTTATTTTATCCGATAGCCCGCCAGAAAAAGATGTACAATGGTCAGAGCAAGGTATGATTGCCTCATATAAATTTTTACAGAAGTTATGGCTACTGCATGAAAAAATAAAAATTAAATTAAAAAATAATGTAGAAAGTGGTGATGAAGATAATGAATTGGAAAAATTTACAAATCAAATGGTAAATAAGATATCTTTAAATCTTGAAAACTTTAGTTACAATGTAATAATTGCAAATATGTATGAAACATATAATTTTTTAAGTAAAGAGATTAAAAAAAAAATATCTAATAAAAATCTTAAAAATAATTACAAAATAATATTAACTTTATTTTCTCCAGCCATACCACATTTTACATCAGAATGTTTTGAGGATTTAAACGTAGAGGATAAAATAAAATGGCCTAATACAGATATAAAATTTCTAAAAGAAGAGAAAATAGATTATGTTATACAAATCAATGGAAAAAAAAGGGCTATTTTAAACGAATCTAGAGATATTAACCAAGAAAACCTGTTACTAAAGATAGAATCTAATAAAGTAGTTGAAAAATTTTTGAAGGATAAAACCATAAATAAAATAATCTTTGTAAAAAACAGGTTAATAAACTTATTGCTAAATGAATAAATTTTTAATTAAATATATACTAATATTATCAATTTTTTTAGTCACAGCTTGCTCATACAAGCCTATTTTTTCTGAGAAGAAATATAACTTTGAAATAAACAAAGTAGTTTTAACTGGCGAAAAAAACATCAATCAAATTATTAAACAAAAACTATCTCTTATTAAAAAAAACGAAGGTGAAAAGGATAAATATGATTTATTAGTCAATTCTGCGAAGGAGAGAGTAATATTTTCAAAAGATGCGAAGGGTGACCCAATAAAATTTGAACTTATTGTTACGATAAATTATGAAATTAAAAATAATAATAAATTATTATTAATTAAAGAATTCAAAAAAAGTAATATCTACAATAATGAAACAGATAAATTTGAGCTAGAACAGAATGAAAAAATAATTGTAGAAAATTTAGCTGAAAAAATAAGTGACTCAATTATTTCCTCAATAATTAATCTAGATGATAATTAAAAGCTTTGAAATTGACAAACTTAAATCATCAAATTTATGTTTGCATTTAATATACGGTAATAATGAGGGAATTAAAAAAGATATTATAGATATTGTTTATCTTAAAGAATTTAAGGGTGAAATATTAAAATATGATGAGCAAGATATTTTTATTAACGAAGAAGAATTTTTGTCCACATTGACAAACAAATCTCTTTTTGAAAATGAAAAATTAATTATCATTTCAAGAGTTTCAGATAAAATAATTAAATTAATTGAAGGTATAATTGAAATTAATTTGCTAGGTATAAAAATTGTTTTAAAAGCAACAAGTTTAGAAAAAAAATCAAAACTTAGAAGTTTATTTGAGAAGGATACATCTGCTATTTGCACACCAGTTTATGAGGATGACAGCAGATCACTAAACTCTGTTATCCAATACTTTTTGAGAGAAAATAAATTACGATTGTCTCAAGAAATAATTAACATACTTATTGAGAGATCAAGAGGAGATAGAAGTAATTTGATGAATGAACTTTTAAAAATAAAACATTTATCATTAAGTAAAAATAAATTAAGTATAGAGGATGTAAATAAACTCTCAAACCTTGCAGAAAATTACAGTGTATTTGAATTATCAGACAATTATTTAGCTAAAAATTCTAAGAAAGTATCTAATATCCTTAATGAGAATAATTATTCATCTGAGGACTGTATTTTAATTATAAGAACAATATTGAATAAATGTAAAAGACTTTTAAAAATACGAAATGAAATCGACAATGATACAAGTATCGATCAAGTTATATCTAGTTTTAAACCGCCTATATTTTGGAAAGAAAAAGATATGGTTAAAAAACAAGCTCAATCATGGTCAACAGATGAAGTGAAAGAAATAATATTTAAAATTAATGACTTAGAAGCCTTAGTTAAGAAAAATGCATCAAATTCAGTACTTTTCGTCTCTAATTTTGTAAGTAATTATCAGTAATTTTGCTTAATGATCTCTACCAATCTATCAAGCTGATCAGCCCCTTTATACTCTAAACTAATAATTCCGGAATTATTTCTTTTATTCTTAACAAAAACTCTCATTCCAATTTTATCTGTTAACTCTTCTTCAAGATTTAAAATATTAGGATCTTTTTTCATATAGGTACTATTAGAACTAGATTTCAACATACGTACTAAACTTTCAGCTTGTCTAACTGATAGTTTTTTTAAAATAATTTTCTTTGCTAAAAAAATAGCATTATCTAGTCCCACTAAAATTTTTGCGTGTCCTTGTGTTAATTTTTCTTCAATTATTAAATCTATAATCTCTTGCGGAAGAGATAATAGTCGTAAACAATTTGATATATGTGATCGACTCTTGCCTATAAATTTAGAAACTTTATCCTGATCGTAACTAAATTCATCTATTAATCTTTTATAACCTTCAGCTTCTTCAATTGGATTTAGGTCTTTTCTTTGAACATTTTCAACAATTGCAAATTCTAATGATTTAAGATTATCTACATTAATTACAACTACTGGTACTTCATGAAGCCCAGCGAATTGCGCTGCCTGCCATCTTCTTTCACCAGCTATTATTTCAAATTTACCTTCTTCTTCAGAAGATGGCCTTACAATGATAGGTTGGATAATGCCTCGTTCTCTTATAGAGTTAGTTAACTCCTCTAAACTAACTTCATCAAATTTCTTTCTTGGTTGATACTTATTCCTAACTAGTGAACTTATAGAGATTTTTTTTTTATCATCGATTTTTTCACTATCTCCTATTAAGGAAGACAATCCTCTTCCAAGTCCTTTTTTTGATTTAAACGGATTAATCATGCTGCGCTCTCCACTGGTTTATCTTGATTTAAAAATTCTTCTGTAAAACTAAAGTATGCTCTACTACCAGGACAAGCTTTATCATAAACAAGGACGGGAACGCCATGAGAGGGTGCCTCTGATAATCTGACGTTTCTTGGTACTGCTGTACTATAAACTTTATCCTTAAAATAGTTCCTTGCCTCTGTTTCTACCTCACCAGATAATTTATTTCTCTTATCATACATTGTCAGAAGTATTCCTCTTATGTCTAAAGATGGATTTAAATTAGACTTTATTCTTTCAATTGTTTTCATGAGTTGAGTGAGTCCCTCTAAAGCAAAAAATTCTGTCTGAAGTGGTACCACAAGAGCATCTGAGGCTACCAATGCCATTATTGTAAGAAGGCTCAAGGATGGTGGACAGTCAATTATGATGTAGTCATAATATGACCCAGAATCGTTTAAAATAGCGAATAATTCATCCTTTAATTTAAAGGCTCTCCGACTATCGCCTGCTGTCTCCACCTCTAGTCCGGATAAATCAACATTTGATGATATCAAATCTAAATTTTCAAAGCTTGTAGACTGAATTACCTCTGAAATTTTTTTATTTCCATTCAATACATTATAAATTGTTTGATCAGAGGTTGTTGTGTTGGATAATCCAAGGCCTGTTGTAGCATTACCTTGTGGATCAAGATCTATTACAAGAATTTTTTTTCCTTTCATTGTTAAACCAGCTGCAAGATTGATAACAGTAGTAGTTTTGCCCACTCCACCTTTTTGGTTTATGACTGAAATAATTTTTCTATTCATATTTTTTTTAAATTTGAAATTTTTACCACTGAAGACTCATCGCTTGTTAAACTTTTCATTTCCTCTAAATCAAATTTCCACTTTGTAGAAACATCTTTCATAATTTTTTGTCCACTCTTTCCTAAATACATGACTATGTATTTAAAATTTTTAAAATTATTTGTTGCTATATCAAAAATCACTGGCAAAGGTTTGAATGCTCGACAAATTATTACATCTGTTACTAAATTTTTCTCTTCAAATATATTTTTTTGATAAATTTTAGCCTCCAATTTAAACTTTTTTGCCATATCTTTTAAAAAATTGCTCTTATGATAGCTCTTTTCGTAAAAAATTAGCTTAAAACCTTGCTTTTTAGGCTTCATCAAAATACCTAAAACTATACTAGGGAGCCCTGCACCAGAGCCAAGATCGGTACACACTTTAATATCTTTTTTATCAATAAAATCAATGGTTTGCGCACTATCATAAATATGCCTTGAATTTATTGACTTTTCTGTACTTGAACTTATCAAATTAATTTTCTTGTTTGCGTTTAAAATTGACTCTGAATAGTCTTCTAGCTCTCCCAAAGTTTCACGTGAAACATTTTGGAGGTAAATTCTATCTGTTTTAATTATTTTCGAATCAATCAAGCTATATGCTTAATAGACTTTCTTTTGACATGAGACAACAAAATATATACTGCAGCGGGGGTAATACCGTCTATTCTAAGTGCTTGGCCCAAGGTTTTTGGTTTAATTGCTTTAAATTTTGACTTAACTTCGTTTGATAGTCCAGAGAATTGATCATAGTCAAGATTTTCTGGAATTTTAAGATTTTCATCCCTTTTAAATGCTAAAATATCTGCATTTTGTTTCTTTAGATACCCTTTATAATGAGCTTTTATCTCAATTTGCTCATCTATTTCACGTGAAACATATTTAATTTCAGGCCATATTTCCCTAATTTTGCTCATATTTACCGACTTTTGGCTCAATATTTCTATTGCATTTCTTTTAACCCCATCTTTCGCAATGTTTATTCCAAATTTTAATGCTTTTGTGGGAGAAATTGAAGATTTTTCCATATTATTTAAACTTTTTTCAAGTCTATAAGCTTTCTCTTTAAATATCTTTTTCCTTTCACCAAGTATTAACCCAATATTAATTCCTTTTTGTGTTAGTCTAAGATCAGCATTATCAGATCTTAAAGATAGCCTATATTCTGCCCTTGATGTAAACATTCTATAAGGCTCTGCAACTCCCTTTGTAACTAAATCATCTATCATAACTCCTATATAGGCTTCAGATCTATCAAGGATAAATGGTCCTTTACCTTTTATAGAGAGAGCAGCATTAATTCCTGCTATTAGTCCTTGAGCTGCAGCCTCCTCATAGC
>JACWDU010000016.1 GCA_014653935.1 Pelagibacterales bacterium SAG-MED23
GTCGGAGCCATTATTGCAACTTGGTAGCCTGCTTTAACAGCATTTAATGCAGCAATTACTGAAACGATGGTTTTTCCTGATCCAACATCACCCTGTAGCAATCTAAACATTTTTTGTTTTGATTTCATATCGTTATTTATATTTTTTAATGCAGATAATTGATCAGTAGTAAGTTGGAATTTTAGATTTTTAATTATTTTATCTTCATGTTTCAAATCAAAAACTTTATTTTTCTTTTTAACTTTTTTAATTTTATTTCTTATGTCTGAAGAAAGTAAAAAATTTGCAAAGATCTCATCAAGAACCAATCTTTTAAAATAATTTGTATCTTTAATTTTTGTAATATCTTCTTTATGAATTTTAATAATAGATTCTTTCCATGATACTTTGTTAAATAAGTTGGATATTTCTTGTGGTAACCACTCATCCAAATCAGGTAAATTTTGTAAAACAATATTTATTATTTTATTATATTTATTTAATGTTAAACCTTCAGAGAGGCTATATTTACTTTCATCTATTATTACATCTGAGCTATTTGATCTTTTTGTTGTTGGATTAACAAATTGAAATTTATTTCTAAAGTTATTTGCTTTCCCATTTATTATTATTTCTTCATTTAAAGGAAGTATTTTTTTAACGTACCCTTCATAACTATTAAAAAAAATACAATCTAATTTTATACCATTTTTTTCGCATATAACTTTATTGGGTAAATTTCTAATACGAGGAAAATTATATTTTATAGGTCTAACTTTAATATTATAGTTTTTACCTACTTGTAAATCATCAATCTCTGTATCTTCAGCAGTTTCAATTTTTGATATAGGCAAATGCCACAGTAGATCGAATATTGTAAATATTTTTTTTTTATTAAATGAGCTTAATGTTTTTTTTCCAACACCTTTAATTTTATTAATAGGTGATAATAAATATTCAAAATTGCTCATTAAATATATATATATGTTTATAAGAAATGAATTCAAATAAACAAAATTTAATTAATAAGATTATTTATAGATCTCAATATCGAGGAACTAAAGAAATGGACATATTTGTAAGTAGTTTTGTTAAATCTATTATTGATTCATTATCATTGAATGATCTAAAAGATCTTGATTTATTAATTAATATGAATGACGAAGACATTGTCAAAATTTCAAAAAATGAAATGATTTTTAAAAATAGTAAAATATTAAAACTTTTGATCGATTTTAGATGAATGGCGGAGAGACTGGGATTCGAACCCAGGAAAGAGTTGCCCCTTTGTCGGTTTTCAAGACCGATGCTTTCAACCGCTCAGCCATCTCTCCGTGTGCAAGGTTTTATTATTATTAATATATATTTCAACAATAAAATGACTTAAGTAGTTAGTCAAAATATTCTGATATTTAAAAATGAATAAAAAAAATTTTAATAAAGGAGTTTTGCTTACATCCTTTGGTTCGTTTTGGTGGGGTTTTTTTGGTGTTATTTACTTTAA
The DNA here is from genome assembly GCA_014653935.1 of Pelagibacterales bacterium SAG-MED23. The sequence goes on from JACWDU010000016.1 coordinate 1,484, forward strand.
ATATATTTCCTTTGCAGGTCATGTAGAAGTATTAATTCATAGAAGTGTTTGGACAGCTTTTTTATTAATATTTACTACTTTTTTCTTTTCTAAATGGAGTATTTTTAAAAAAATTCTTAATGATAAAAAGAAATTATTTATTCTCTTTATTTCTGGTTTTTTAATTTTTATTAATTGGGGTGTATGGATCTATGCAGTTAGCGTAGATAAAATAATTAATGCAAGTTTTGGCTATTTTATCATGCCAATTATTAGTGTTTTCCTAGGTAATTTTTTTTTTAATGAACCTATTACTAAAAAAGGAAAAATTTCGATCTTTTTAGTAATTTTTTCTGTCAGTTATTTATTGATAATAGATTTTAATTCAATTCCATGGGTAGGTTTAATCGTAGCCTTAAGTTGGAGTTTTTATAATCTATTTAGAAAAAAAATTAACGTCGAAACTGATATTGGACTTCTTATAGAAAGTTTGTATATACTTCCCTTTGTATTAATTGCATTTTATTTTATAAGTATAAATAATTACAATGATTTCAGTTTATCAAATCCCTCTTTGATGCCATTATTAATGTTGGCAGGACCAATGACGGTGATTCCTCTTTTTTTATATGTAAGAGGAGTTGAGTTGGCGGGGCTCGGACCTGCTGGAATGATTTTTTATATTACTCCTACTTTGCAATTTATTCTTGGCTTTTTCATTTATAATGAGCAATTTAATATAAATCAGTTAGTTAGTTTTATTTTAATATGGATTGCTGTATTTATATATCTGAAAGATATTTATGAAAAAAATTAAAATTTATGTTTTTTTTCTTTTTATTTTAATAAATTTTAACGTCTATGCAAACGACTCAGAATTTAATGAGTGGAAGAAAAATTTTAAATTAATTGCTTTAGAAAATGGGGTGAGTTTGAAAATGATCGAAAGTACCATTGATAAATCTATTTTTTTAAAGAATGTTATAAAATATGATAGATACCAACCAGAATTCTATGAAGATACAAAAACATATATTTCTAAAAGAGCTAATAATAAAAAAGTAAATTCTGGTTTAAAAATTTACAAAATTAACAAAACAAAAATTGATAAAATCACTCGAGAGTTTTCTGTTGATAAGGATTTGCTTTTATCACTTATGGGCATTGAAACAAATTTTGGAAATTATTTAGGCAAAATGGATATAGTCTCATCATTAGCAACTTTAAGTTATGATAAAAGAAGAAGTGAATTCTTCACATCAGAACTACTTACACTTTTAATTTTATTTGATAAAGGAATTATAAATCCGAATAATTATTTAGGATCATGGGCAGGAGCTTTTGGTAATTTTCAATTTATGCCTTCTACAATTAAAAATTATGCAATTGATCACAATGAGGATGAAATTATAAATTTGAAGAATATTGAAGATTCATTTGCTTCTGCTGCTAATTACTTAAATAAGATAGGGTGGGATAATAAAACACCATGTTTTTACAAAGTTGAACTTATTAACGAAACACCACATAAATATCTAAATACATCAGCAAAACAAATAAAGCATAAAAACAAAGTATCCTATTTAAAAAAATATATCAAAAACAGTGAAAAACTTGATGACTTAGATAATTTAAAAGCCGCAATTGTGACTCCTGATTATGACATTATACCTGACGCACAAAAATTAACTCCAGCTTATTTAGTTTTTGATAATTATGAATTAATTTTAAAATGGAATAGATCTTTAAGATTTGCATTAGCCGTGTGCACACTAAAAAACAAATTTAAAAATGCAATTTAAATATATTTCATATCTTTTAATTTTAACTTTATTTGCCTGTGAGCATCATTCAAAAATATAAATATTAAAAATAAACTTGAAGATAAAAAAATTGCTGTTCTAAATGATAAAATTAAAGTGTCATCAGATAAAAATGAAAAAAAGGAAATAATTAATATTGTTTATTCTAATAAAGGTTTTGCATTAATATATGATGAAGATGTAGATAACTCCTTGAAATTTAATTTAGATAATACATCACTAAACATATTAAGTCCTAACCTACCTAATGGTACACCTGTTAGAATAACAAATATAATTAATGGAAAATCTTTAAGGACTATAGTTAAAAACAAAACTGTTTTGCCTATTTTTTATAATTCTGTAATAACAAAGAGGATTGTTAGTGAATTATCAATTAATCCTAATGAACCATACGTGTATATTGAAACTATCAATTCTACCAATTTATACGTTGCAAAGGATGTAAAAACATTTGATGAAGAGAAAGAAGTAGCTAATAAAGCTCCAGTTGATGATATAATGGTTCAGAGCATAAGTTTAGAAAATAAAGTTAAAGAATCTAAGATTAATGATTTTGTAACAAATTTTAATTATATAATTAAATTTGCAGATTTTTATTTTGAAGATTCTGCTATTTTGTTAAAAAATAGGTTATTTGAAGAGCATAATATTGAGAATATCTTTATCAAAAAGTTGTCACAAAATAATTTTAGAGTTTATAAAGGCCCTTATAAAGATTTTAAAAAATTAAAAAAAGGATTTCATAATATCGAAAATCTTGATTTTGATAGCATTGAAATAATAAAACTATGAGAATAAAAAATTTATCGTTAATTTTAATATTTTTATCTTTTTTGATAAAACCAGCTTTTGCTAACTTTGATGTAAATGCGAGAACTGCTATAGTACAAGACTATTTATCTGGAAAAATATTGTATGAAAAAGATGCCGACCGACAAATTTTTCCTGCTTCTATGACAAAAATTATGACTTCGATTATAGCTTTTGATCTACTCAAAAGTGGTGAGCTTTCTTTAGATGATAAGTTTTTAGTATCTGAGAATGCATGGAGATTGTCACAAGCGGGATATTCGTCGATGTTTATTATGGTTGGAGATGAAATAACAGTAGAAAATTTATTAAGAGGTATTATTGTTTCATCAGGCAATGATGCTTGTATTGCTCTTGCCGAGGGCATTGCTGGTACAGAAGAAGAGTTTGCTATTATGATGACAGAAAAGGCAAAAGAAATAGGTATGGATAATACTAACTTTTCTAATTCATCAGGAATAAATGCTCCTGACAATTTATCAACAGTTAGAGACATATTAATTATGTCAAATTACTTGATAAAAAATTACCCAAATTATTATGACTATTACAAAGAAACTGAATTTACTTGGGACAGAACAGGTGGAGACCCAATTAAACAAGGTAATAGAAACCCTTTACTTTATAAAAATATAGGAGTGGATGGAATAAAGACAGGATATCTTGCTTATGAAAAATATTCACTTGCTTCAACAATCAAAAGAAATGACAGGAGAATAATTGCAGTTGGAAGTGGTTTTGTTTCGAAAAATGAAAGATCAAAGCAGTCTCTTAAATTACTAACATATGGATTAACAAATTTTGATACAATCAATATTGCAAAAAAAAATGAAATATTTGATGAGCTAGATGTTTGGCAAGGAAAACAAAAAACTGTTAAATCTTATATAAATAAAGACATTTATCAAACAATACCAAAAGCTAAAAAAAAATACTTAAAAGTTTCTATCGATTATCAAGGTCCATTAAAAGCTCCAATACTAAAAAATGATATAATAGGTAAAGTTAAAATATTATTTAAAGATGAACAAATAGGAGAATATGATCTATTAGCGTTTGAAGATGTAAAAAGACAAAACATATTTTCCAGGTTCATTTCCTCAATAAATTTCCTTATCTGGGGTGATGTCTAAATATCCAATTATAGTTTTTGAAGGTATAGAGGCTTCTGGAAAATCCACTAGCCTAAAAAAAATAATTAAGTACTTAAAATCTAACAAAATTAAATATGTAACTTTTAGAGAACCAGGTGGTACAAATTTTTCAGAAAGATTAAGATCTTACATGTTAAATAAAAAATCAAAATTAAATAAGAAAACTGATTTATTTTTATTAATGGCATCTAGATCAGAAAATATTGATAAAATACTAAAAGAAAATTATAAAAAAAAAGTTATATTAATTGATAGGTTCATAGACTCAACGATAGCTTATCAGCATTATGGAATGGGCTTAGATAAAGATTTAATTTTAAGAATGAATAACTTTATATTGGGAAATTTAAAACCAAATTTTACCTTTTTAAGTATTGTAAATAAGAAAAATATGCTTGAGAGGTTAAAATTGAGAAAAAATAATAATAAATACGATAATTTTAATTACAATTTTTATAACAATGTTCAAAAAGGTTTTCTAGAAATTGCAAAAAAAAATAAATCCAATTATTTAATTTTGGATAGCAATAAAGATAATTTAAAAACAATTGAGAATAAATTAATTAACAAAATTGAGAAAATTTTAAAATAAATGAGTGATATAAGTAAACTAATAGGTCATAAATCACTTTTTAGTGATTTCATTTATCTTGATCAGATACAAAAATTTCCTAATAAAATTTTATTAAATGGCCCAAAAGGCATAGGTAAAAAAATCTTTGTTAATCACTTTATATATTATTTCTATTCAAAAAATAATGACCATACTTATGATCTAAAAAAAAAAGAATTTAAATTAAGTAATAATTTATTTAAACTTCTGTCTACCAACTCGCATCCTAATGTCTTCAAAATTTATAAAAAAAAGGATAAAAAAATAATTGATATAGATCAAATTAGAGAAATGATTAAATTTACTAATAAAACTTCGTTTGATAACGATAGGAGATTTGTAGTAATTGAAAATGTGAATTTATTAAGCATTAATTCCGCTAATGCTTTACTTAAATCAATTGAAGAGCCTAATAACAACATATTCTTTATTTTAATTAATAATTCAGAATTTAAAGTTTTAGAAACTATAAATTCTAGATGTTTAGAATTTAAGTTAAACCTATCAAACGCAGAGGTAATGGAGATTGTTAATTATCATTTTAATGATGACATATATAATGATATTAATTCAGACTTTATAAACAATTACAATTCTCCGTCTTTTTTAATATCCTTAGTTAATTTTTTGGAAAGTAATGGTTTATCACACAAAGATAACTCAATTGAGGATTTATTAATCTATATGATTAAAAATAAGTTATATACATCAGATGAATTTATTAAAGAATATTTGAATTTATTTATTGAACTTTTTTTCTATAAAAATATATATAGTTCTAAGAAAATTTCATTTAAAATTAAAAAATATTTTTACCAAAAACTTTCTTTTGTTAAAAAATATAATTTAGATTTTGAATCTTTTTTTCTAGAATTTAATGATAAATTATTAAGTGAATAAAAATTATTACATTACAACACCTATCTATTACCCATCGGCAAAACCACATATGGGTCACGCATACTCGAGTATTATTGCTGATTTTTTTGCTAGGTTAAAAAAAATACAAGGTTTTAAAGTTTATTTTTTAACTGGAACTGATGAGCATGGACAAAAAATACAGCGAGCTGCAGAAGAAAAAAAAATGGATCCTTTAATATTCTGTGATAAAATAAGCAAAACCTTCAGAGATTTGTCTGAGACATTAAATTTATCTAATAATGATTTTATAAGAACTACTGAGCCAAGGCATGTAAAATCTGTGCAAAATCTTTGGCATATTCTAGAAAAAAAAGGTGAAATTTACCTATCAAAGTATTCAGGATGGTATTCTGTGTCCGATGAAGCTTTTTATACTGATAGTGAAATTGAGGATATAGATGGTATTAAAAAATCAGTAAGCTCAGGGTCTAAAGTTGAGTGGGTTGAGGAAGAGTCTTACTTTTTTAAATTGTCTAATTGGCAAAATAAATTAATCGATTTTTATAATAATAACCCAAATTTTATTATGCCAGAAACAAGAAAAAATGAAGTTATCAGTTTTGTTAAATCAGGATTAAAAGATCTTTCAGTAAGTAGAAAATCTTTTAATTGGGGCATAAAAGTTCCATCTAATAAAGACCATGTAATTTATGTATGGCTAGATGCTTTAACAAATTACTTAAGTGCTTTAAATTATCCAAATGAAAGTGATACTTTGTATAAATCTTTTTGGCCTGCAGATCTCCACCTAATAGGAAAAGATATATTAAGATTCCATGCTATTTATTGGCCGGCTTTTTTATTAGCAGCTGACATTAAACCACCAAAAAGAGTTTTTGGCCATGGATGGATACTCTCTGGTGATGAAAAAATGTCAAAATCAAAGGGTAATATTTTAGATCCGCTCGAGATTATAGATAATTATGGTTTAGATCCATTAAGATATTATTTAATTAAAGAAGTATCTTTTGGTAATGATGGAAATATTTCACGAGAAAAATTGGAGGCTTGCATCAATAGTGATTTGGCAAATAATTATGGAAATTTGTGTCAAAGAGTTTTAGCTTTTTGTGAAAAGAATGCTAACTTAAAAGTTCCTGACTTAGATAACCTCACAGACGATGATAACTTTATTTTAAATCAATATTCTAAACATTATGATGATTTAGTTAATTATTCTGATAATCAAGACGTAAATTCATATATAAATTTTGTTGTGGAACAATTGTTTTCTGCAAATAAATATTTTAATGACCAAGAACCTTGGAAGAAAAAAAACGATAAACCAAGAATGAATACGATTATTTATGTTGCATTGGAGCTAATAAGAAAAGTAACTATACTACTCTATCCAATAATACCCGATTCTTCTCTCAAAGTTTTAGGAATATTTAGTATAAATGAAGATGATGTTAAATTTGAAACTATTAAGGAAAATGATTATTTAAAAAAAGGTCTCAAATTAAATAAATTGAATATTCTATTTAAAAAGATTGAAAAAAATGATTGATTCACATTGCCACTTAGATCATGAACCTTTGGTTCAAAATATTAAAGATGTTTTATCAAGATGTAAAAAAGAAGGTATCAATAAAGTATTAACTATTTCCACAACACTGAGTGGTTTTCCAAAAATTCTAAAAATAGTAGATAAGGATGAAATGATATTTGGTACCTTTGGCATACATCCTCATGAAACAGATACTGATCAGTTATCAAAAGATGAAATAATAAAAAAAATTAAATCAAATAATAAAATTATAGGTGTAGGCGAGACGGGATTGGATTTTTATTATAATAATAGTGATAAAGATAAACAAATTGAAAGTTTTAAAAATCATATTGATGCTGCGTTAGATTTAGATATACCTTTAATTGTTCATTCTAGAAATGCAGAATTGGAAACCTATGAAATATTAAAGAATTCTCACAGTAGTTTAAAAATATTGATGCATTGTTTTACGGGATCACTTCCTTTTGCCTTAAAATTAATGAAACTTAATACCTATTTTTCAGCTAGTGGTATTATTACATTTAAAAATAGTATCGATCTTCAAAATACATTTAAAGAATTACCTTTGGAAAGACTGTTAATTGAAACAGATAGTCCCTTTTTAGCACCTGAGCCAATGAGGGGTAAAAAAAATGAGCCATCCTTTGTGCGTTATACTCTAAAAAAGCTTTCAGAATTAAAGGATATTGACACTCAAGAGCTTGATAAAATAACTACAGATAACTTTAATAGATTATTTTTTAACACATGAGCTTAAAATTTACCATTTTAGGATGCGGTAGTTCGTTAGGCATACCTAGAATTGATGGTTATTATGGAAATTGCGATCCCAAGAATAAAAGAAATATACGCACAAGATGTTCAGCCTTAATAAGATCAAAAAATTTAAATATCCTTATTGATACATCTCCAGATTTAAAATCACAATTGCTAGTAAATAAAGTTAAGAATATTGATAAAGTTTTTTATACTCACGCGCATGCTGATCAAACTCATGGAATTAACGAATTAAGAGTTTTCTCGTTAAAAAATAAAAAAAAAATACCAATTTATGCTGATGTAATTACAAAAAAAAATCTTAAAAATACTTTTGGTTATTGTTTTAAAGATTATAAAAATTATCCATCCATACTCGATGCTAAAACTTTAAAGAACAAACACATTGTCAACGATTTAAAGAAAAAAATTATTATAAAATCTTTAAAGGTGCATCATGGTTCAATAAAAAGTATCTGTTATATTATTAATGATAAATGTGCCTATGCACCAGATGTTAATAAAATAAATAATAAAGATTTAAAATATTTAAAAAATTTAAAATATTTTATTGTTGACTGTTTAAGATATAACTTTCATCCAACTCATTTTAATCTAGATGATGTGTTAAAATTAATTAGAGAAATTAAACCTAGAACAACAATTCTAACAAATCTAAGCAACGAAATAGATTATAATGAAATCAAGAAATTATTACCTAGTAATGTAATTCCTGCACATGATGGATTAACTGTATTAATCTAATAAACTTTCAACTTTTTTTATAATCTTTTTTGACGTTGGATTTGTTAGAGAAGCATAAGTATCTTCAATCTTACCTTCTTTATTTATTAATATCTTATAAAAATTCCATTTTGGTACTGCAGACTTTCCATAATTTTCTTTAGCCCATTTATAAATTTCGTGTGAATTATCACCTTTAACATCAGTAATTTCTGTAAGTGGAAAGTTAATATTAAAGTTAACTTCACAAAATTCTTTAACCTCATTATTTTTTGTTTTTTCTTGATTAAAAGAATTTGATGGCACGCCGAGTACAACTAAGCCTCTATCCCGATATTTCTCCCATAGTTCTTGCATATCGTCATATTGTTTTGTAAATCCACAATAACTAGCAGTATTTACAATCAAGACAGGCTTACCTTTAAAATTGTTTAAGTCTATTACTTCGCCAGTAATACTTTTTATTTTAAAATCGAAAAAAATCTTTTCGTACTCAGCATGCGATGAACTTTTAAAAAAAATCATAATTATAGTTAGACCAATAATAAGTAGGTTTTTCATTATTTTAATTATTTATTTGGAGTAAGTAATATTAAAAAATAACCAAATAAAGTGGATAATAATGACCCAGCAAGAACTCCAATTTTAACACCATCCATATATTGCATATTTTCTACAAATGCTAAAACTTTGAGAGAAGAATCGGGTATTATTGGATAGAGTAGTATAGTT
>JACWDU010000017.1 GCA_014653935.1 Pelagibacterales bacterium SAG-MED23
ATGTAGCTAAATATATTGAATTACTAAAAGAATTAGATTTAAAGTTAGTTAAAGTAATTGATACTCATATACATGCTGATCATGTAACTGGTGCATCTAAACTTAAAGATATAACCAAATGTTCCACAATTATGGGCGATCATACTCCAGCAGAATCTGTTGAAATTAAAGTGAGAGATGACGAATATATTAACATAGATAATTTGAAAATCAGAGCTTTATATACACCTGGACATACTTCTGATAGCTACAGCTTTTTAATGGATAATTATCTTTTTTCAGGTGATACATTATTAATAAATGGAACTGGTAGAACGGACTTTCAAAATGGTAATGCAAAAGATGCTTACAATTCAATTTTTAATAAGCTTTTAAAACTTCCGGAAGAAACCTTTTTATACCCTGCTCATGACTATAAGGGAGAAAAAGTAAGCACAATTGGCAAAGAAAAAAAACAAAACCCAAGACTACAAGTAAATAGTGTAGATGAATACGTTGAGATCATGAACAATTTAAATCTAAAAAAACCAACTGAAATTGATTTTAATGTTACAAAAAATATTAATCTTGGCGCTTAATTTAAATTGAGGTTTTTATAGCTTCATAAATTAGATCTTTAGTAGTCTCGCCAATACTTCGATAAACTTCTATGTTATCTTTAAAAATTAATAACGTAGTTTGGTATTTCACATCAAATAAATCAGCAATTTCTTTGTTTGTTACATCAAATGAAAAATATTCAATATTATCAAATTTGATGTCCTGCAACTCGCCTTCATTTTTTGCTTTTTTTAAAACTTTCATTTGACTTGCGCATGATGAGCAGTATTTGATCCATGAACTTACTATTACAATTTTGCCATCTAACTGAGCTTTATTAAATAAATTTTTATTAAAAGTTGTTTCTTTTGCGTATCCACTAAATGTAAAAATGCAAAAAATTAATATTAGTATTTTTTTCATATTATAAAATCTTAAATTTACTATTTTTAAGAGCTCCAAAACCACCTTCGATATGTGAAATTTTTTCAAAGCCCATTTCTTTCAAAGTTTTAGCAGCTAGAGCTGATCTTAAACCACCAGCACAAAATAAAACTATTTCTTTATTCGAGTCTAATTTTCCCTTTTTAAAATAAGCACTTTCAGGATCTAACCAAAATTCCAACATACCTCTTGGAATATGATGTGAGTTTTCTATTCTACCTTCTTTTTCTAATTCTCTAATATCTCTAATATCAATTAAATTACATTCGTTATTTTCTGATAATTCGAATGCTTCATCTGTATTAATTGTTTTAATTTCTTTTAAAGCTTCTTCTACTAGGGTTTGTGCTGATTTAAATGTCATATAAATAATTTATCCTACTGTATATATATTAGTTTATCTAATTTATTTTAAATCTTAAAAAACAAAAATTATCAACCAATATGATACTAAACCAGAAAATATTGTTGCTAAAATATTTTTGGTCAAAACTCCAATAAACATAGCAATAATTGCAGCTAAAATTTTAGGATTATCCTCCAATTGAATTGATCCATAGCTATCTAAAAATATAGCTGGAAATATTATCGCAGGAAAAATTGCTGAGGGTACAAAGGATAAAACTTCTCTAATTCTATCATTAAACATTTCTTTTTTAAGTAATGCAATCATCGAGAACCTTGTTAAAAAAGTAATTAGTCCACAGTAAATTATTAATTCAATATTACTCATGTTTTTTTTTAATAGATCTCGTTAAAATAAATGCTACTAATAAACCAACTGATGCAGCTACAATTACGTATGCTTTGAAGGGGATCATTTGATAACCTAAAGTTGCAATAGTACCCGAAACTATAATTACAATTACATTAATTAATTTTCTAAAATCATTAACTAGTAAAGCCAGAAATGTAAGTGGAATAGCAAAAGTTAAACCCAGTCTTTCTGGAATTATCGAACCAAGATAAATTCCAATTATTGTAGTAATTTGCCAAATTGTCCAACAATTTAACCCACCGCCAATTAAATGAAAGTATTTATCTTTATCTTTTTTATTTTGTTTAAAATGATCATTTGAAACTGCAAATGCTTGGTCAACTAATAAATAAGAAACAATTATTTTCCAAGTTAAATTAAGGTCCGAAAGATGTTCGGACAAAACAGTTCCGTACAACAAATGTCTTGAATTAACAGCTCCTACTGAACTTAAAATTACCAAAGAAGAAGCGCCAGCAGAAAATAATTGTAGAAAAATTATTTGTGATGCTCCACCAAAAATAATAATCGACATTGCTATTGTAGTAAATGGTGTCAATCCTAAATCAATTGCCAACACACCAAAGATTATTCCAAAAGGAATAACAGGTATCATCAAAGGGCTTGTATCTTTTACACCTTTAAAAAAATTTTTTAGTTTATTACTCATTTGTACAAGCTTTTATTAAAAGCAGACAATATGATCAATATGTATTGGTCTTTTTATTCCAAATTTTTCATCTACCTCGTGTTGATGAATATGATGCGAATGAACAAATACTGGTATTAAGGTGTTACTTGGAGTTTTGAGAGTATAAATAAAGTTAGTTCCTCTAAATTTTCTATCAACTACCTCTAATTTCAAATTACTTTTATCATCATGTTCTAAATCTTCAGGCTGAAGAAGTAATTGTACATTTGAACCTTCTTCGTAATGTTTAATAAAATTTCCTTCAATAGTTCCCAAATCCCAGCTTTCTAAAGTATTTTTACCTGTTACTTTTGCTGGAATTAGAATTCCTCTGTTTAAAAAATTAACTACCTCAACTGAATTTGGGAAATGATAAACTTTATAAGGATCATCAAATTGTTTTAGCTCTTGGTTAATAATTATCCCACACTTTGAACCCAAGTAGAAAGCTTCATAAGAGTCATGAGTTACAATAATTGTAGTTATTTTTAATTCATTTAATATTTTTTTTAATCTTACTTGTATCTCTTCCTTAAAACTTTGATCAACATTAGACAAAGGTTCATCTAATAAAAGAAGATCAGGCTGGGTTATTAATGATCTAGCAAGTGAAGCTCTTTGAGCTTCTCCAGCACTAATCTGATGAGGATATTTATTTAATATGTGGAAGATATCTAATAAATCGACTATTTCTTTCAAGCCAATCTTTTTATCTTTTTTTCCCTTATTTCTCTCAGCTCCTAATAATATATTTTTTTCAACTGTATAATGAGGAAACAAACTATTATCTTGGAACGCTAAAGATATATTTCTATTTTCAGGTTCTACATTAATTGTTTTTGAAGATAAAATTTTATTATTTAATTCAATTGATCCATTGTCTATCTTTTCTAATCCAGCAATAGTTCTTAGTATTGTAGTTTTTCCAATACCAGAAGGACCCAAAAGACATATAACATCTCCTTCATTTTTTATAGAAAAGGAAACATCTTTAACTTTGGTTTTTCCACTTACACTAAAATTAACATTTTTTACTTCGAAAAAATTTTTAGTCATTTGACTCTCTTAATATATATTTTGATGTAATTATAATAAAGAAACTTGCAATTAAAATTAAAAATAATGAGGGCACTGCAGCAGCCTCTAATAAGTCCTCAGATGCAGAAATATACGCTGTAGTTGCAAAAGTTTCAAAATTAAAAGGTCTTAATATTAGAGTTATAGGTAATTCCCTTACAATTTCTAAAGATATTAAAATAACAATAAATAAAAGAGAATTCCTTAAAAAAGGAACATGTATATTCATAAAAGTTTTTCTTTTTGAAAAACCAAGAAGATATGCACTTTCATCAACTGAAATATTAATTTTTTCATAACCAGATTTTATTCCATTAAAAGCTAAAGAATAGAATCTTACAAAATAAACTAAAACTAATCCAAGAATTGAACCAATGAACATTTTTTTAATAGATAAAAAACCTAATGACTTAATTATATTTTCATCAAACCAAGCAATAAAAGTTATAAAAGCAATTGCCAAAATTACTCCAGGAATTGCGTAACCAGAAATTGATAATGTGGATAAAATATTTAAGGTTTTATTATTTGAAACCCGATTGCCGTAGTTTGATACTAAAGAGAATATTATTAGCACAAAACTAGATAAAAAAACTAAATAAAGAGTATTTAACAAAAGATCAATAATTTGGAGATCAAACAAGTTTTCTGGAAATTTAATTGTCCAATACAACATTTGACTTAATGGAAATAGAAAACTCATGAAGAATACAAAAAAACATCCTACAAATGCAAAGATTGCCTTATTGCCAGAAAGTTCTAATTTTTCTTTCTGTTTAAAACCACCTCTAGAATTGAAGTGATATTTTGCTTTTCGTCTGGATAAATTCTCGAGCACAAATAACGAAAATATAAATAGTAATAAGAAAAAAGATATTCGATTTGCAAAAGCTAAATCGTCAAAAGTTATCCAAGAATTATATATACCAGTAGTTAAAGTATTAATTGAAAAAAAATCCACTGCTCCAAATTCTGCTAAGGTTTCCATTGCAACCAAAGATAAACCAGCAACAATTGCAGGTCTAGCAGCAGGCAATATAATCTTATAAAATGATTTTAATTTTGAAAAACCAAGATTTTTTCCTAGATCTATTAAGTTTTGTGACTGATATAAAAAAGATGCTCTAACGAGAATATAAACATAAGCAAATAAAGAAAAGCTAATTGATATTATTGCACCAAACATTCCATCAAACTTTGGAATACTTTTGTTGTAATTTGCATCACCAAATAAAGTTTTTAAAATACTAAAAGCAGTCCCGTAGTTTTCAAAAAAAGCTGTTAAAGAATAAGCGTAAATATAAGGAGGAACTGCAAAAGATAAAATTAATGCCCATTTGAAAAAATTACTACCTGGAAATTTATAAAAAGATACTAAGTAAGCTGTTCCAGTACCTAATAGAAATGTTAAAATCAATACTGAGATTAATAATGAAACTGAATTAAAAATATACTCTATTAAAAAAGTATTTTTTAAAATTTCATAGTAATTAGATGTATTTTCAAAGAAACTTGTAAATACCGTGATAATTGGAATTAATACAAAAAAAGAAATTAAAAAAGAACTAAGATACCAGCTATTGAATTTCATATTATAATCCGCCTTATAAATGAAAAAAGTAAAGTGTCCACAACAAATCCCCATTTACTGCGGACACTATTTAAGAAAATCAAAAATTAAATACTTTTAGGATATGCGGAACCTCCTTAGTTTTAATTTGAGACATTTTTCTTTTATTTATTCTTTCATTGATCTTTTTACACTCCTGTAAACATGGGGAACATGCACTGGAAGATTTATTTAAATCAACATCAGAAATAAATTTTTTTTGTTTTTTCACTTGTTATTTCCATCCAGCAGCTGTCATTACTTCTAATGCGGCAGCTTGATTTTTTCCATAAGAAGCTAGTTTAGTTTTCATATCTTGTTGAAAATCTAATCCTAAGTTATTTACTACTAATGGATTTGGTGAAACACCATCAATCATTGGAAACTCAAATGTATTGTTAGTGAAGTGCTCTTGAGATTGTGGAGTTAATAAAAACTCTACAAGTTTAACAGCATTATCTTTATTAGGTGCTCCTTTTACTAAAGCTGCACAACTAACATTCATGTGCGTTCCTCTACCATTTTGATTTGGAAAGAAAGCTTTTACTTTTTTAGCAGCTGCTTGTTGTTCTGCACCTTTTTTTCCAGATAACATTAGGGCTAAATAGTAAGTGTTAGCTACTGCAATATCAGCTTCTCCTGCTGCTACTGCCATGATCTGAGCTCTGTCATTTCCTTTAGAGTCTCTAGCCATGTTAGCAACAACTCCTTTTGCCCATTCAGCTGTAGCTTTTTTTCCATTATTTTCAATTAATGAAGCTACAAGAGATTTATTATATATGTTGCTAGATTTTCTTATTACTAATCTTCCTTTCCATTTAGGATCAGCTAGACCCTCATAAGACATTCCAGATAATTCAGCACCAGTAACTCTTTCAGGTGAATAATAAATTATTCTAGCTCTTTTTGCTATTCCAACCCATTTACTTGTTTTAAAACTTTTTGGAACGGCAGCTTTTATAGCTGAAGATGTTAAACCACCTTGAAGATGACCTTTTGCATCCATAGCACCACATCTTCCAGCGTCAGCAGTGATGTAAAGATCTGCAGAAGAATCAGCACCCTCTTCGATTATTCTTTTTTCTAAAGCACCTGATTTTCCATTTATCAGATTAACTTTAATTCCAGTCATGCTTGTAAATTTGGAATAAAGCTCTGCATCAGCTTTGTAATGCCTTGCATTAAATACATTAACTTCATTAGCAACAGCGATTGCTGAAACAAATAAAGAAGTGATTAATGCTATTATTGTTACTCTTTTCATTTATTATCCTTTTCTCAGCACATAAGTTATTTGAAAATGATAACTATTCGCAATGATAATGATTATCAATCGCAAGTATGTCGCACCCTAAACTTTTGGTTGTGTTAAGGCTATTTAGGCTTTCCAGTCGCCTATTTTGCTGAATAAGAAGTTTCTAAAAGCTTGAACCCTAGCTGTATTTTTTAATGATTGAGGATAAACGAAATGAGCCTCTGTAATAGGTCCTTCAGATTTAGGTAGTACTTTGATAACATTGGTTGAGTTACTTACTAAATACTCGGGTAAAGCTGCAAGACCAACCCCAGATTCTACCGCTAAAAGTAGACCCATTACACTATTTACCTTCATTATTGATTTTCTTTTTTTTCCATCATGCATTCCAAGTTTTAAAGCCCAGTCTGGATTATAAACTGGAGATGGAGCACCTTTTCCAAAGGAAATGAACTTATGTTTATTTAAATCACCAACAGTTTTGGGCATACCATGTTTTTCAAGATATTTATTAGAACCATATATAAAGTATTTAATATCAACCAGTTTTTTCTGAATATAATTGAGTTGTTTGGGTCTTCTCATAAAAATACCAATATCTGCTTGTCTTGTGCTTAAATCTAGCTCTTTATCATCGAAAACTAATTCTACCTCTATTTCTGGATTTAAACGCATAAATTCTTGAATTCTAGGTGTTAACCAGTGAGTTCCGAAACTTCTAACAGTTGTAATAGTTAATTTACCTGTTGGTTTATTTTTTTGATCCCCTAACGAGGTTTCAACTTCTTTTAATTTGCTTATGACCTCATGTGCTGTTTTAAATACATATTCACCATTTTCAGTGAGTGTTAAACCTCTTGCATGTCTTTCAAATAATTGAACTTTAAGATCTTGTTCTAGCGATTGGATTTGTCGACTTATAGCTGATTGACTAAGATTCAAGTTTATTGTTGCATTAGTAAAGCTTCCAGCCTCCGCAACTGCATGAAATATTTTTAGTTTGTCCCAATCCATTATTTATTTAAATCAACTAAAACTCTTCCTGAAATTTCACCTTTTAATATTTTAGGATATGTTTCAATTAATTCTTCAAGGCTCACTGTTTGAATAGATTTTTCTAATAAATTAAAATCAATTAAATTTGCAGCTTCACTCCAAATAAATTCTCTTCTTTTGATACTGCAATTTGCAGAGTCCATTCCCCAAAGTTTAATTCCTCTAAGCATAAATGGTATTACATTTGTATTAAGTTCATTAGTGCTTGTATTACCACACACAGCTATAATTCCATTTGAATTGGTTTGAACTATTGCATTTGCTAATATTTTTCCACCTACAGTGTCTACTACACCATCCCATAAAGCTTTATCAATTAGTCGTGGGTCTTTATCAAATTCAGCTCTATTAACAACAGTTTTGGCTCCAAGAGATTTTAGATAATCCGCTTTTGAGTCTTTACCAGTAACTGCAGTAACATTATAACCCATTTTATTTAAAGCAATTACTGCAATACTTCCAACTCCACCTGTTGCTCCAGTTACCAAAACATTATTTACTTTCTCCCCTAATAAGATTTCTTCTCTAGCTTTAATTGCAAATGCACTCATCAAAGATGTAAACCCAGCAGTTCCAAGTATCATTGCTTGTTTGGTGGTTAAATTTTTTGGTTTTTTAATTAAGAAGTCTCCATTTACTTTAGCAACTTGAGAATAACCCCCATAAAAAATTTCACCTACTCTAAATCCAGTTAAAATTATTTCATCTCCCTCTTTAAATTTTGAATTTTGGCTTTCAAGTACTGTTCCTGAAAAATCTATGCCTGGGATATGAGGAAATTCTTTAACTAATCTCCCACCATTTTTTAAAATCATTCCATCTTTGAAATTAAGATCTGAATAATCAACTTTAATCGTTACATCACCGTGTTTTAGAAAACTTTTGTCTACTGATTTTACTTCTCTAGTAAACTCTTCACCTTTTTGATTTAAAATTAGTGCTTTAAATTGGTCTGACACTTTAATCTTTTGTTATACTAATAAATCTTAAATATCTATTTTGATAACTAAGATCTTCTTTAAATTGACCTAAATAATAGTTTGTAACTGTTGAAGCTTGTTCCTTTTTAATACCTCTCATAGTCATACACTGATGAGTAGAATCTATTGTTACAGCTACTCCCTTTGCGTCTAAAGATTCCATTAATGTATTCGCAATTTGCATAGTAAGTCTTTCTTGTGTTTGCAATCTTTTTGAAAAAACTTCTACTACTCTAGCTAATTTACTAAGACCAACTACTCTTTCTTTTGGAATATATGCTACATGAGCTTTTCCAATAATTGGTGCCATGTGATGTTCACAATGACTTTGTACTGAGATATTTTTTTGAACAACCATATCATCATAGCCTTCAACATCACCAAAAGTTTTATCTAAAATTTGATTAGGATCTTCTTTGTATCCTTTAAAGTACTCTTTAAAAGCTTTAACGACTCTTTTGGGAGTTTCAAGCAAACCTTCTCTTGATGGATCTTCTCCCATCCATGTTAAAATTTTTCTAAAGGCTTCTTCAGCTTCTTTATCAGAGACTTTTTCAATTTCTTGCTCTCTATTTGATTCTTTAACTAATTTCATCGCAGTTTTTATACCCATAATTTGGTAATTTTAAAATATTTAAAATATACCCATATGTGCTACATAATCACTTATTATGTTCAAAAAAAGAGAAAATGTGGTTGAAATTGAAGAAGGAAATCTTCTATCACCAAAATTTGATAATGATGGGCTAATTCCCGTTATTACTATGTGTTCTAATACTAAAGAAATTTTAATGCATGGTTACATGAATGTTGAGGCTTTAAAAAAAACAATTGAAACTAAAGAAGCTCACTATTTTAGTCGATCAAGGAATGTTATCTGGCACAAAGGAAAGACTAGCGGCTTTACTCAAAAAGTAACTGAAATTAAGATTGATGATGACCAAGACTCTATTTGGTTGACAGTTGATATAGGGGATGGATCAAGCTGCCATGTGGGATATCGATCTTGTTTTTACAGATCAATACCTTTAGGACCAATAGATAATGGAAGAGAAATAAAAATGGAATTTACTGAAAAAGAAAAAAAGTTTGACCCTGAAAAAGTTTACAAAGATCAACCTAATCCCACTAAAATCTAAATGAATAAAAACCAAAAAAATGTTCTAGGTGAAAATCTAGAAGAATGCTAGTTAGAACCTTTG
>JACWDU010000018.1 GCA_014653935.1 Pelagibacterales bacterium SAG-MED23
TTATTTTTTTTTTTTTCATTATTACTGTTTAATTATTTATCAGTAATATTTTAATAAATATAGTCCCGAGTGTTCGGAACAGAAGTATTATCTTTAGTTAATTGGAATTGAAATACAACCTGATCTCCCCATTTAAAAGCCATTTCACAACTTGCAAGGTAAAATTCCCACATTCTAAAAAATTTTTCATCAAACATGTCAAGTACAGCATCTTTTTTAGATAAAAACCTTTCTTTCCAATGTCTAAGTGTATGTGCGTAGTGCAATCTAAGAACTTCTATGTCAGAAATAATTAAACCTGAATCCTCTATGGGCTTAACTGCCTCGCTTAAGCTAGGAGTGTAGCCTCCAGGAAAAATATATTTTGTTATCCAGGGTTGTGGGTCTCTTGGAGGCATTGTAGAGCCAATAGTATGAATAAGTGCTATTCCTTTCTCATTAAGTAGCTTTGAGACTGTATTAAAATACGTTCTGTAAAATTTTCTTCCTACATGCTCAAACATTCCTACACTTACAATTTTATCAAATTTTTCGTTTAACTGCCTATAGTCAATAAGTTTGAACTCTACCTGATTTGATAAATTCATCTCTTTTGCTTTATTTTTGCTATATTCAAATTGATTTTCAGATAAAGTTATACCAGTAACCAATGCATTTGTTTCCTTTGCTATTTCTAATGCTAATGTCCCCCATCCTGATCCAATATCTAAAACCTTTTGGTTAGGCTTAATATTTAACTTTTTAATAATGTGATGCATTTTATTTTTTTGAGCTTCTTCAAGAGTATCATTTTCATTTTTAAAATATGCACAAGAATATTGTCTATTTTTATCTAAAAATAGATCGTAAAGTTTTTCAGATATATCATAATGGTGTGCTACATTTTCTTTAGATTTAAGAATTTTATTAAAGCTTGTTAAATATCTGAATGTACCTTTTATTTTCTTAATAACAGTTCCATAAAAATTTATATCTCCTCTACCAATATTTCTAAAAGCTAAATCTAAAAATTCAGTGATCGTACCATTTTCAATTACCAAAGATCCATTCATATATGCTTCACCAAAATATAGATCTGGGTTTATGAGTAATTTTTGCATTAATTTTTGATCTAGTAATTTAAGAACTATTGGTTTTTCTTTTTTAGGATTTCCAATTATATACTTTTTTGAATTAGCATCTACAAGTTCAAAACCATCATATTTAATTAAATTATTTAAAAAACTTACTAAACTCATCTTATGCGGCCTTTAATATCTCCATATTAAAATTTAATTTTTTTAACTTTGAGAGCAGTTCTTTTTTTTCTACTTCATTTAAAAGTTTTAACGGGGGTAGAAGATTTTGATAAACTTGGTTTTTCTCTGACATTAAAGTATGGAGGCCTGAAATTAAATTATAGTTATCAAATGATGCTCTGATATCACATAATTTTTCGTTTGATGTTTGAGGTAAATTGTGTTGGAAGTTATCATAAATTTCTCTAGCAAGGCTTGCTGTGACATTAGTAGTTGCTGTGATTATACCATCACATCCTAATTCTAATCCTTTTAATAATTTTAACTCAGATCCTGGAAAAATTGAAAAATTTTTTATTTTTAAAGTTTCAAATAAATTATAACTGCTATCCTTTACACCAACGATTTGATTGGGAAATTTTTTAACCAAATTTTCTACGCATTGAACGCTAAACTTATATCCACAAAGCTTTTCAAAATTATATAGAATAATCTTACAATCATTAATTTCATTAATGATTTTAGAATAAAAATTAATTACCTCATCGTCACCATACTTGTAATAAGCTGGTGGCATAATCAAAAAATTATTAAACCCCACAGTTTTGGAAATTTTCATTAAATTAATCGTATCTATTAAAGAATTAAGGCCAGTTCCGATGATAAATTTATTTTTGTACCTACTATTGGGTAGCTCATTTATTAATTGAATTTTCTCACTTAAGGATATCAATTGAGACTGGCCTGTACTGCCAAAGAAAACAACTCCATGACAACCTAAATCAATGACATTTTCTGCGTGTTTAATGGTATTTTTAACATCTAAAGCAAGATTTTGATCTAACACAGATAATCCTGCTGCATATACACCTTTAATTTGTTCCATACCTAAAATTTATATAAAAATTCAAATTAGTAAAGGTTATAAAAACTTATGAATATACTTGTTATACAAAACCGTATGGGTATTGGAGATATGGTAATTTTCTTACCTTTTATAGAGGCAATTGCTAAAAAGTATAAAACGTCGATTACTCTTTTAATAAAAGAAAACTCAAAAGCTAGGGAATATACAAAAAATTTACAATTTATAAAAAAAATAATTTATTTAAAAAGAGATAGTAAAAATGATCTACATAACGGTCTATCAGGTTTCTTTAAGTTAAAAAATGAAATTAAAAATAATTTGTTTGATACAGTATTTATTTTCAATTCGTCATTAAGATATAGGCTTATTTGTAAAATTGCAGGTATTAAAAAAATATACCAATACCCACTATTTGAAAAAAAAGAACAACATATTATTAAGGCTGCCCAAAATTTATTAAATAAGATCAATTTAAATGTAGAAAGTAATCCTCAAATAAAAATTGATGAAAGTACAATAACGTTAGCTGCTCAGAAACTCTCAATTTCAAAAAATAAAATTAATATTTTATTAGGTATTGGTGGATCTGGTCCTACAAAAAGAATACCAGCTGACAAATTCAAAAAATTTATAGATCTAGCTATCAAAGATTATGACTGCACTTTTTATTTAGCAACAGGTAAAAATGAAGAGGAACAACTTATACTAAAAAGTATATTGTCATCTTATAAAGAAATTTGTATTTCTCTGGATGAAAATTCAATTTCAGAAATATTACCAATTATTAAAAATTGTAAAATATCAATTTGTAACGATTCAAGTTTTAGCCACCTCTCTGCTGCTTTAAATATTCCTACAATAGTTTTAATGTCTGACACACCACTATTATATGGTAATTACAGCCCAAATATGTATCCCATAATTCCAGATGGAATGAAAACTGTTTCTCATAATTCAAGAGGGAAAGAAAATATTGATCCAGAGAAAATATATAAAAAATTTAAATCAATTATTAGCTAATATTTTTTATCACAATTTCTTTTGCCTCGTTCACTATTGAGGCCAGCCTAGTAAGCTCAGGACTTAAATCTGGATGAATTTTTTTCATTATAGATTTATAAGACTGCATTACTTGCGCTTTGGTATATTTTATATCAGATTTTAAATTAAGTATCTTATAAGCCTCATCTAAAGATATACTTTGTTTATTTACAGATTGATTAAAGTTATTAAAATTAAATCTTCCTGAATTTTTTAAAACTCTAAAAAGGCCCCACAGTCTAAAAAGTTGGAATAAAGATATCCCAGCTTTAGTTTTTATCAATGGTAAGATTGCTAAGACAAAAGGTAGTGAGAATAAATATCTTCCGGCATAAGCCATAACAATAGCCAATACTATTGCAGAAATAATAATTAATATTCTTATAAATCTTGAAATTTTTTTGGCAGAAGTTCTAGCAAACCAACTGAGAAGAACATATACAACGACAAAAATAATAAGTGTTATAAAAAAAATATTCATATATTAATTCAATTCAAAATGAAATTACCACAGCTTGAAAAGAAACCTGAAATAAAATCTTGTCACAACAAGACATGGACAGATGATTATAGTTGGATACATCAACCAAATATCCTAGAGGTTTTAAGAGATAGTTCAAAACTTTTGCCAGAAGTAAGAAAATATTTAGAAGACGAAAATGAGTTTTTTTCAGACCAAATGAAAGATACTCATGATGTTCAAAAAAAACTTTTTGATGAAATCAAAGCAAGAATTAAATTGGACGACGAGTCGCTACCTTACATAGATAAAAATTATGAGTATTGGACCAAAACTACAGCAAAAGGAAATTACTCAATTAAATTAAGAAAAAAAATTGGTGAAGAAAATGTTGAGGAAATTTGGAATGGCGATAAAGAGAAGGAGAAGCATAAAACAGAGTATTTTGGATTAGGGGACTTAGAGGTAAGCTTTAACGATGAGTATCTAGGATACTCTTTAGATTTACAAGGGTCTGAGTACTACACAATTTATATAAGAAATATAAAATCAGGAAATTTAATTACTGAAAAAATTGAAGATACAAGTGGTAGTATAGAATTTAGTTTAGATGATAAATATATTTTTTATTCTAAATTAGATGAACATCATAGACCCAGAACAATTTACAGACATAAAATTGGCACACCGGTAAAAGAAGATTTGTTAATTTTTGAGGAAAAGAGTGAGGCATTTACAGTAGGTATTGGGTTAAGTTCAGACGAAAAATATTTTATGATTTCAAGCTCTGACCATAACACTTCTGAACAGTATTTTTTCAAAGTAGATGAAAATATCCCAAATCCACAATTAATCCAAAAAAGACAAAGAGGAATAATTTATTCAATAAATTCATGGGATAATTATTTTTATAAACATACTAATGAAAATGCCGAGGATTTTAAAATTGATAGGTGTAATGATTTAATAAAAAAAAAATGGGAGCCATTTGTTAAATCTAAAGATGAGGTATTAATTGGAGGCTTAGTATTTTTAAATAATTGGATTATAAGATCAGAAACGTCAAATGCACTTAGTAAAATAATTTTAAGAGACCCAAAAACTAATGCTGAGGAAGAGATTACCTTCAGTGATGAAAAGGTTATAGTGCCTAGCATATCTTTAATTCAAAAAGATAAAAATACAGATAAAGTATATTTATCATACTCTTCTCCTAAAACACCAGGTAGAACTTTTTCATATAATTTACAATCAAAAGAAAAAAAACTTGTAAAAGAACAGGAAATTCCATCGGGACATAATCCAGATAATTATATTGTTGAACGTCTTGAGTGCCCATCTCATGATGGAAGAATGGTGCCCATTACTATTACAAGACATAAAGATACAATTCTAAATGGATCATCTAATCTTTTACTTTACGGCTATGGATCATACGGAAATTCTATGTCCCCAGGATTTTCATCTACTCGTTTAAGTTTAATAAATAGAAATATTATTTGGGTCACAGCACACATAAGAGGCGGAATGGAAAGAGGAATGAAATGGTGGAAGGAGGGAAAGTTATTAAATAAAAAAAATACCTTTGAGGATTACATTGCTGTCGGAAATTATTTAATTGAAAAAAAATATACAGCTAAGGGTAAAATCTTAGGAATGGGTGGTTCTGCAGGTGGATTACTTATGGGAGCAGTTGTAAATCAAGCGCCAGAGCTATTTTTAGGTGTAATAATGGCCGTTCCGTTTGTAGACTCATTAACAACTAACCTTGACCATTCGTTACCTTTAACAGTTGGTGAATTTGATGAATTTGGCAATGCAAAGGACAACAAAGATCATTTTGACTATATTTACTCATACGCTCCCTACAACAATATAAAAAAAATGGATTATCCTCATATTTTAATCACTACAAGTCTTAGCGATAATAGAGTTCTTTTTGATGAACCGGCAAAGTTTACTGCAAAACTTAGAGAACATAAAACAGATAATAATTTATTGCTTTTAAAAACTGAAATGAACGCGGGTCACGGCGGAAAATCTGGAAGAGATGGGGCAATAGAAGAAATAGCTATTGATTATGCATTTGCTTTGAAAATTGCAGAAAAAAGTTGATAGTTTTTCAGTTGAAATTTTGTAATTAGTTACCATATAAAACTTGTAAGTCGCCTTATGGGGCTTGCATAAATTAACTTGCTTAAACAAAAGGAGTAAATATGACAAGTAAGGACCTATCAATCTTTAACTCACTAAGACCGTTTTCTATTGGTTTCGACGATATGTTTGACCAATTTGAAAGTATGCTTGGAAATGGTGGCATGACAATGCAATCAAACTATCCACCATACAACATAAGAAAAACCGGCAAAGACAATTATTCAATTGAAGTTGCGTTAGCTGGTTTCAATAAAAAAGATGTCGAGGTTGAGTTCGAAGATAATATATTAACTGTTAGAACTAAACAGGTTAATAAGTCTGAAGATCAAAATGTAGACGGTGAAATAATTCATAAAGGAATTTCACAAAGACAATTCGCAAGATCATTTACAATTGCAGATGATGTGAAAGTAAATGGAGCTGAACTTAAGGACGGTCTTTTGACAATTGCCTGTGAAAGAATTTTACCAGATCATAAGAAAAAAAGACTTATTGATATAAAGTAAATAAATTTTAACCTTACTTGTGGGGTTCGCCCCACAAGTTTAAAAACAACCGCTAGAATTAAAAGCAATAATGGTTCCAGCCGAATTTACTTCAAATCTTCTCTCACATGGAACTCCATACTTTTTAGTTTTATAAATCAAAATTTCGTTTCCAGATTCATTAAAGATATCCTCATTTGGAGCTCCTAACTCCAATCTCATTTTATTTACATCTTCACCTACAAATAATCCATATTTCTTATTTTCTTTTTCTACGACTTCGTCTGTCTTATTTTTAATTGTCTGACAGGCCGTTGATAATATTAGAATTGATAATAGAATAATGGCGAATCTAAATTTCATGTACAAATGATATTACTGAAATATGTCAAAAGATTAACTTAAAAGTTGAAAAAATAATAAGTTTTCTGTCAAAATTCGATAAATATATTGTATTTATGTTACTTAATTCTTTATTTTTATTACTAATAGATCGATTCTAATGAACACAAAACTCAAAGTATCAGAAATTTCAAAAATATATCCAGGCTGTATTGCAAACGATAATGTATCATTAGAATTTAAAAGTGGAAAAATATATGCTCTATTGGGAGAAAATGGAGCTGGTAAATCTACACTAGTTAAAATCTTGTCTGGAGTTGTAAAACCTGATGAGGGCGAAGTTGTATTAAACAATAAAAGTATTAAACTAAACTCTCCCTTAGATGCCAAAAAAAATAATATTGGAATGGTTTTTCAACATTTCAATCTCTTCGAAACATTATCTGTGTTTGAAAATTTGAGCATCGATAGCGACAAAAAAAATGAAGATCTAAGAGTTTTAGTCAACGATATATTAAAAAAATACAATTTTGAAATTGATCTAGATATTCCAGTTCTAAATTTATCAGCTGGTCAAAAACAAAAAGTAGAAATTATAAGATGTTTAATAAGAAATCCAAAAGTATTGATTATGGATGAGCCTACTTCAGTTTTAACTGAACAAGAAACTGATGATTTATTCATTTCTTTAAAACAATTTTCTAAAGATGGAATTTTAATTATTTATATTACTCATAAATTAAAAGAAGTTTTGTTACTTTGTGATGAAGTGGCAGTAATGAGAAAGGGTAAAGTGGTTTCAGTTAGTAATACAATAGATGAAAAAATTGAAAGTTTAGCAAATAAAATGGTAGGTGAAAATTTAAATACGATTAAAAAAAAAATTAATAATTTTAATGATAGTGAAAAAATTTTAAAAATCTCAAATCTAAATTTTAAAAGTGATGACCCTTATGAAACAAACTTACATGATTTAAACCTTTCTATAAAAAAAGGAGAATGTTTAGGTATAGCTGGAATTTCTGGAAATGGACAAAATGAACTATTTCAAATTCTGAGTGGAGAAATAATTACCGAAGGTACTTCTATAATGTTTAGAAATAAAGAAATTGGCAAGTTAAATCCTCGGGAAAGAAGAGAATATCTTATGGCTTTTTCACCTGAAGATCGCATCTCCCAAGCTGCAGTTCCTGAGCTAAAGATATATGAAAATGTTGCATTAAATAATTTTAAGTCATCAAACTTTTTCGAAAAAGGGTTAGTGAATGAAAAGAAAATAAAAGAACACTCAAAGAAGATACTTTCTAATTTTTCAGTAAACACAGACAATGTTGAATTAAAAAGTCAATTTTTATCTGGTGGTAATCTGCAAAAATTAATTATTGGAAGAGAATTAATTACCTCACCTGAATTATTAGTATGTTTTAACCCCACATGGGGTCTTGATGTTGGTGCGATCAACTACATTCATGAAACATTAATTAAAATTAATGAGCAAGGAAAATCGTCAATATTAATTTCTACTGATAACGATGAACTCTTAAAATTAAGTGACCGTATTTGTGTAATTTACAAAGGTAAACTATCTAAAATAATGAATGCAGATACTGTGACTGCTGAAAAATTAGGAATTCTGATGGGCGGAGGTTCAATTGATTAAAATTGAAAAGCGTAATGATGTATCTCGATCAATTTATTTTTTAACGCCAGTTTTGGCCATTTTTCTTACATTATTTGGTGGTGGGATTATTTTTTATATTTTGGGGTTTAATCCTATTGAGGCTTTAAAATTTTTTTTTATTACCCCCATTTCTGATTTATACGGATTAAGTGAGCTTTTGGTAAAAGCTACACCACTATGTTTAATTGCAATAGGTTTATCTTTTTGTTTTAAAAGTAATAATTGGAATATTGGTGCAGAAGGACAACTTATTTTTGGTGGAATAGTTGGCGGAGGGGTTGCTTTGCTATTTTATAATCATGATGGATTTTATGTTTTACCAATAATTATTTTATCTGGGGCAATTGGTGGGATGTTATTTGCAATGATACCAGCAATTTTAAAAACCTATTTTAACACTAATGAAATTTTGGTTAGCTTAATGCTAGTTTATGTAGCAAAATTATTATTAGATTATTTAGTGGTTGGTCCTTGGAGTAATCCTGAAGGTTTTAACTTTCCGGAAACTAGACAATTTAGTGAGTCTGCGAGAATGCCAATTTTATTTGATGGTTTAAGAATTCATGCTGGAATATTTATTACTTTAGTTACTGTATTCTTAAGCTGGCTTATTTTATACAAAACCTATTTAGGTTTTCAGATAAAAGTTTCGGGTTTAAGTTTAAAAACTGCCAAATACGCTGGGTACAAAGGTAAGACAATGATCATTATTGTTTTTATGATAAGTGGAGCATGTGCTGGTCTCGCAGGTGTGGGTGAGATAACAGGACCAATAGGTCAGTTACACAGAAATATTTCTCCTGATTATGGTTTCACAGCAATAATTGTTGCTTTTTTAGGAAGACTAAATCCAGTTGGAATTATTTTTTCGTCATTAATTGTTGCACTAACTTATTTAGGAGCAGAAACAGCTCAGATATTTTTACAAGTACCAAAATATACTGGTCAAGTTTTTCAAGGAATGATTTTATTTTTTCTTCTTGGTTCCGATTATTTATTATTTTTTAAAATAAAATTTTTAGGTTTAAGAAAAAATGAGCTTTGATATAAATTTTATAGGTGTTTTAATTGGTGCCATCATGGCATCCTCAGTTCCTTTGATACTTGCAGCATCTGGGGAATTAATAACGGAGAGATCTGGTGTTTTAAACCTTGGAGTAGAGGGGATGATGATTATTGGAGCAATTTCCGGATTTGCTTTAATGGTAGTGACTGATAATTTATTTTTTTGCAGTAGTAGGCTCAATGATTTCAGGTATAATTATCTCAGTTATTTTTGGATT
>JACWDU010000019.1 GCA_014653935.1 Pelagibacterales bacterium SAG-MED23
GAGCAATTACCCCAGAGTTTTATCCATATCTCATCTCTTAGATTACTTTTTTGAGGTGCTTTTAAACCTCCTGCAATCAATAAGTCTGCAATAACTTTAAGTCTTTCTGATTTTGACCCATCAGGTTCACCTAATGTAAATCTTTCACCGCCATTGTGTTTAATAACACCAGGTTCTGTAATTTCAGCTGCTGGGTAAACTACACATCCAAGAGCTTTTGAGGGTTTTAAAGAATTCCAAATTTTACCATCAGGATCTACGCTATTTATATGCGTCTCATCCAAGCTTGTCCCTGTATTAGCTTTATGAAAATACCACCAAGGTAAACCATTTACAGCAGAAATAATAGTTGTATTTTCTCCAATTAAACTTTGAAGAGATTCTACTATATTAGAAATTGCATGAGCCTTCACTGAAATAAAAATATAATCTTGAATTCCAAGTTCTTTAGGATCATCTGTTACCCTTAATTTAAAGTTTTCTGATTTATCATTTTTAATTAAAGTTAAACCATTTTTTTCTATTGCCTTTTTGTGTGGGCCTCTGGCTATGAGTGACAAATCAATATTATTTCTACTCAAACATGCAGCCAAATATCCACCAATTGATCCTGCACCAAATATACAAATTTTTTTCATTAATTGTTTAAACCAAATTTTTTTGCTAAAACATTTCTCTGTAATTTACCTGTTGCTCCTTTTGGAATTTCTTCAACAAAAAAAATTTTTTTTGGTATTTTAAACTTAGCAAGTTTTTCTTGAGCGTATTCTAAAACATCATTCTCTGAACAAGTCTCTCCACTTTTTATTATAATTGCACTAGCAATATTTTCTCCAAGCATTTTATCATCATATCCAAAACAAACTGCTTGATCTATAAATGGATGGTCCATTAATACATTATCAACCTCCAATGGAGATATTTTTTCTCCACCTTTATTAATTATTTCTTTCAATCTTCCTGAGATTTTTAAATATCCTTCTTTATCAAAATAACCTTGATCACCAGTTCTAAACCAACCATTAGTAAAACTTGTTTTATTTGCTTCTTCATTATTATCATAGCCATGCGTTACATTTTCACCTTTGATACATACCTCGCCCTCCTCGCCTTGTTTCAAGACATCTCCATTTTCGTTCATAATACATACCTCTGGACCTGCTGGAAGGCCTACAAATCCTGCCTTTTGTTGCTTTGGTGGCAATGGATTAGAAGTCATTTGGTGCGTAGCTTCAGTCATACCGTATGCTTCAATCACTGGACAATTAAAAACATCATTTAAATCTTTAAATACTGCTGGCGGCAAAGATGCAGAGGATGATCTAATCAATCTTAGTTTAAGTTCTTTAGCAATTTCCGAATTTCTACGTGCTCTTAATAAAATAGTTTGATGCATTGTAGGCACACCAGAGTACCAATTTATTTTTTCTGATTTTGCTAGATCAAGAAATTTAATAGCATTAAATCCATTAGATGCACAAACAGAAGCCCCAGCTTTCATTGATGAAGCTAAAATTGCGATAAGACCATGAATATGAAAAAGTGGCATAATATTCAGACAATGATCGCTCTCAGAAAGATTTAAGCTTTTAGAAATATTTTCTGCTGAAGAAAAAATATTCTTATTTGTTAAAGGAACAATCTTTGGTCTTGATGTTGTGCCAGATGTATGAAGCACTAATGACTCGTCATTTTCATCAGGTAAAGAATATTCAGTTTCATTTTCATAAATATTAAATATTCCTGAAGGTCCGTCTTTCTCTGGATTAATTTCACATAATTCTATTTTTAATTTTTTTGCTACATCGACAACCGGATTATCAGAATTTTTCTCAACCAAAACAATTTTTGGGTTTAAATCTTTCAAATAAAATTCGTACTCCTCAGACTTATACGAGGGATTTAAAGGTGCCGCAGACATGTAGCTTGAAATAGCCAAAAAACTTGAAGCCATATACGGTCCATTTGGTAAAACTATTGCTGCTCTATCTTTGTTCGATAATCCATTCCCAGCCAGCTGTTTAGAAATTTTATTGATAAATAATTTTAAATCTTTGTAACTTAGTTTTGAGCTGATTTCAGAAGTTAGAGCAATATTTTCATCTTTTACGTTTTCGAAAATGTTTCTAACAATTCTTTTTGACATTAATACCCTTTTGCATAACCGTCTTTTCTTGGATCCGATCCTCCTAAAAGGTCACCTTCTGCTCTATTTATTTTTATAGCTTGGCCTCCACCATGAGTGCCATCAATATACTCAACATTATGACCAATTTCTTTTAATTCATTAAAAATTTGATTATCAACTGATTTTTCAAGTTTATAAATATTGTTAAAATGAAAGGCTCTTGGAAAATTTAAAGCATCTTGAGGTCCCATTCCATAATCGAGCATATTATTCAAAACATGCACCTGTCCTACTGGTTGATATTGACCTCCCATAACCCCATAGCTCAAAGTTGCATTGTTATCCTTATCAATGACCATACCTGGAATAATAGTGTGCAATGGTCTTTTTAAACCTGCAATACAGTTTGGATGTCCATGCTCTACTCTGAAATTTGTGCCCCTATTATGTAATAGTATTCCGCTTTTGTTTGTAGTGATACCTGATCCAAATACATAACAAACTGAATTAATTATGGATACACTATTTAAATCTTTATCTACCACCGTAAGATAAATTGTTTCTGGGTGAGCTGGTATATTTAAGTCACCAACATCGCTGCATGAATTTAGATTAATTTTATTAAAAATATCCTCAATATTCTTATCACTTAAAATTTCATCTAAATTAAAATTTGTAAAACTTGGATCACCTAAACTTGTTTCTTTTACTTTATAAGCTTGTTTTGTAACTTCTGCTTCAAGATGAAATCTTTCTGCACTATTGAATTTATAGTTTTGAATATTAAGTTTTTCTAACAATTTCATCATAATCAAAACTGTTACACCTGGTCCGTTTGGAGGACATTGATGAATAAAATCACCCTTATAACTTGATTTGATTGTATCTGATCTTATTGTACTCTGTTTAGAAAAGTCTTCCAAAGTATGTACACCCCCTAATTCATTTAAACTTTCAATGATATCTTTTGCAGTTTCACCTTCATAAAATTCTTTACTTCCTTTTGTACTTATTGCTTCTAATGTTTTTCCTAATGGAATATTTTTCATTAATTCATTTTCTTGATAAGTACGACCATCTTTTAAAAAAATTTTTTTTGAATTTTCATTACCATTAATTTTATTTAAACTATTATACCAAGCATTTGACACTACTTTAGAAATTTTGTGACCATTTTTTGCGATGTCAATCCCGCCTAAAAATAATTGTTCAAAATCTAATTTACCAAATTCTTTATGAATAGTTTCCCAAGCATGAACTGCACCTGGAATTGTAACTGAATGAGGGCTTGTTAATCCAATTTTATCTATATTTTTTTCTTTAAAAAAATCATAACTTAATTTCTCTGGCGCTAAACCAGACCCATTAAAAGATACTGCATCTTTATTATTCATTTTAACTATTGCAAAGCAGTCTCCTCCAATACTAGTCGCGTTAGGCTCAACCACAGATAAAACAATTGAAGCTGCAATCGATGCATCTACTGCATTCCCCCCCATTTTAAGTATTTTTAACGCCTCCTGAGTAGCTAATGGATGAGAAGTTGCAGCCATAGCATTTGCTGAACGCGCATCTTTATCTTTAGTTGATTGATTATTCATAGTAATGATTAAGTAGAGAGATATAAATGATTAATAAAGTAAATAAAAGTGTTTTAATTTTTTGTGTATTTGCGTTTGGCTTTTTTATTTCAAATTTATTAAGATCAATTACTGCAACTCTTACTCCAGTACTTACTAGCGAATTTGATTTATCAGCTGGTAATTTGGGACTGTTAGCAGGCGGATATTTTTTAGGTTTTTCTTTGATGCAAATACCAGCAGGTTTACTTCTTGATAAGTATGGACCAAAAAAAGTTGTAGCATATCTTTTATTAATAGCACTAATCAGTACGATTTCTTTTGCATTTGCAAAAAGTTTTACAGGTTTGTTAATTTCTAGATTTTTTATTGGTGTTGGTGTTGCAGCATGTTTGATGGGACCTTTGACTGGATATCGAGTTTGGTTTGAGGATAAATATCAACAAAGAGCTAATTCGTGGATGCTTATGGTGGCAAGTTTTGGCTTTGTTATTTCAACACTGCCAGTGCAAATCTTACTACCAGTAATTGGTTGGCGATCAATTTTTTTAATAATTTCTATTTTAATTTTATTAAGTATAATTTTAATTCTAGTTTTTACTCCATCATGGAATAATAACTTTCAAAATCAAAATATACAAAGTGCAGAGAGCACAGGACGTCTTTCAGACGTTTGGAAAAATAAGTTTTTTATTAGTTTAATTCCTTTAGCTTTTTTAAATTATGGTGGTGTTCAAGCAATACAAACGTTATGGGCAGGTCCTTGGATGTTAAATGTTGCAGGATATTCCCCACTTGAAAGTGCAACAGGTTTATTTTGGATAAACATTATAATGTTATTTGCATTTATGTTTTGGGGATATATTTTACCAAAATTTTCATCTTTGGGCATTGACAGCATGAAGATAGTCAAGATTGGTCTTCCCATAAGTTACATAGTTTTATTTTGTATAATAATTATGGGACAAAAAGCAGGAGCTATGATGTTTACTCTTTATATTTTATCATCAATAGTTTTATCTTTGACCCAGCCTGCATTAGCTTTAAGTTTTCCACAAAACCTCGCAGGAAAATCATTAACTTCTCTGAATGTATTTATACATTCGGGTACATTTTTTGTTCAATGGGGTATAGGCTTATTAATTGACCTTTCCAAAAATATGGGCGCAAACATTATTACAAGCTATAAAATTTCTCTCTCAATATTTTTAATTTTGTGTATTTTAAGTTATATCTTTTTTATTTTTTTTAATAAAAATGAGAATTAATTTTATAATGACATTATCAAAATTACTTTTTTTTATACCTTTAATTTATATTTTTATTTGCTTATTTATTTTCTTTTATCAAAGAAATCTTCTTTACCATCCTGGTGAAAATAATTATCTAGATGAAGGACCACTAACACATAAAATTCAAAAAATTTCAGTAAATTCAAATGATGATTTAATTGGATGGTATTTTCTTAAAAATAAAAATTTAAAAACGATCCTATTTTTTCATGGCAATGCAGGCAAACTTGATAATAGAATTTATAAACTAAACGAGTTTGAAAA
Organism: Pelagibacterales bacterium SAG-MED23; assembly: GCA_014653935.1. The sequence goes on from JACWDU010000019.1 coordinate 5,265, forward strand.
AATGGATGTAAATTACCTAATTTTTGCTTATCGTGGTTTCAGTGGTAATAAAGGAAAACCATCTGAGTTAGGTTTATATGAAGATGCTCTTGCCGCTAAAAAGTGGCTAAATTCCAAGGAAATAGAAGATAAAGATATTATTTTGTATGGAGAGTCTCTAGGAACTGCCATAGCTATTAATCTTGCAAAAGATAATTCATTTTCTGGAATAATCCTTGAGTCTCCATTTACCTCAATGGAAAGCTTAGCTAAACAATACTATCCATATTTACCAGTAAAAATCTTATTAAAAGATAAATTCCACTCAATTGAAAAGCTAAATATGAACAAATCACCATTATTGGTCATGCATGGTAAAAAAGATAAGATTGTTCCTTTCTCAATGGGAAAGAAAATGTACTCAGAATATAAAAGTCAAAAATATAGTTATTTTCAAGAAAATGATGATCACATGATGGATTTTAATGAAAATTTGGTTAGATCAATTAAATTATTTATAAGCAACTTAAATTAAGACACAATTTAAACAAACTATAATCAATTTTATTATTAAAAAATTTATCTGTGAAGAATTTTTTATTTTTATTTTTAATAATAATTTACCCACAGTTAGTTATTGCTGATATTAATTATTCAAATAATAACCAGTATTTTCACATAGGAAAAATGAAATCTTACGATAATGAGTTTACTTTATATTTTAAAACAAGAGGTAAGGCTATCATTGCAAAAGGGGAAAATTCAAATTATTTAAATGATTACCCGCAAGATTTATATTTATATAATCATTTATCCAAGACAGATTATCCATTAATTACATATGAATGGTTTCCAAAAAGAATAAAAAAATTATTTAAAAATTATTCATTTCCATTATTTCCAGAAGACTTCGCATACTATCTGCTAAATGATAATAATACTCTAATTTTAATAAGTGGAAAAAAGAGTTTTAATCAAAAATTACAATATAATATAAAAAATAACGAATTAAATAATTTTGAAAATTCAGGTAAATTAGACTTTATAATTTCAACCTATGCAAAAATATGTGGTTATAAATCTCTTAATAATAATTTTGAATGTAATCTTCAAAAACCTTTAGTATCTAAAAACTTAATCAATTAAATTGAGTAAAAGCATCTGCAAATTGCTCAGCATTAAATATTTGTAGATCATCTATTTTTTCACCAAGACCTAATCCAATAATCGGTACTTTATATTTTTTTGAGATAGCAATTAATACTCCACCTTTGGCAGTCCCATCAAGTTTGGTCATAATTAGACCTGTGATTTTTATAATCTTATCAAATTCCTCTAATTGATTTATTATATTCTGTCCTGATGTTGCATCTAGGACCAAGATTACATCTTGTGGTGCGCTTTCGTCAGTCTTTTTTATCACATTTGCAATTTTTTTAAATTCATCCATCAAATTCTTTTTATTTTGTAATCTGCCAGCTGTATCAATAAGCACCTGACTAATATTGTTGTTTTTTGCGTGTTCTATAGCCTTGTAAGCAACTGACGCTGGGTCAGATCCTGGATTTGATTTGATAATTGTGGCCCCAACTTTATCAGACCAAGATTCTAACTGGTCTATAGCTGCTGCCCTGAAGGTATCGCAGGCTGAAAATACTATTTCTGAGCCGTTGTCTTTAAATATTTTACCAATTTTACCTATAGTTGTCGTTTTACCTACCCCGTTTACGCCGGATACTAATGTTACATTTAAATTTTCTTTTTTTTCAAAAAAATCTTTTCTTTCTAAGGGCACCATCAACTCTAAGATATATTCTTTTAAAATTGAATTTATTTCCTCCACTATATTTTTTTTGGGATCGATCTTTCTTTGAGAGATAATACTTTTTATTTCAGCTGAAGCATCAATACCAACATCTGAACTAATCAAAAATTCTTCAATTTTATTTAATGTATCATCATCAATTTCTTTTTTTACAATTATTTCTCTAAGACCTGAGGAAATACTGTCAGCACTCTTTTTAAAGCCTAATTTAAATTTTTCAAAAATACCCATTAGATATCTATGTCTATTTCTTGAATAGTAGACACAGGTCCTTTCATATGAATTTGTTTATTTTCATCAATAGAAATTATTAATTTTCCTAAACTAAATTCAATTTCAGTTCTAGAATTTTTGAGATTTTGTAAATTTGCAGCTACTGCAGTAGCGCATGCAGCTGTCCCACATGCTTTTGTTAAGCCTGCACCTCTTTCCCAAACTTTAACTCTATAATGATTTTTATTTATTTTTTGTGCAAGAGTAAAATTACATCTTTCAGGGAATAATTTATGATTTTCAATCTCAGGCCCAATTTTCTCTATACTAAAGTTTTCTATTTCATTAACAAAAAAAATAGTATGAGGATTACCTACATTAATACCAATACCACCAACTGTTTCTTTATTGTTATTATCTTTTATACTTAAACCTAAATTTTTAGTATCTAAGTTTTCAGATAAGGGAATCTCTTTCCAATCAGTTTTAGGTACACCTATTATCGTTTCAACTTGACCATCATCAAGCAATTTTGAATTTAACTGTTTGGATCCTACTTTAAGACTTATATTTTTTATATTTTTCTCTTTAGATAGAAAGTAGGCAACACATCTTGTGCCATTTCCACATGCATCTGACCCAGATCCATCAGAATTATAAAATTCTAGTTCAGCGTCTGCATTATCAATATTTTTGATGTAGATTAGTTGATCACAGCCAATAAAATCTCTATCACAAATCTTAATAATCTGATCTTTGCTCAATGCTATATTTTTTTGCCTCTGGTCAATAATTACAAAATCATTACCAAGACCATCCATTTTTAATGCTTTAAATTCCATATAGATCTGTATTTAACTTATTTATTGACTTTTTGAACCTCTATTATAGTTTATCGCTGTTTCCGCAAAATACAGCAATTTGCGGTGTCTTTGGCAACAAAGAGATCGACACCAGTCAGCGAGAGTTCGCCCACTGGTGCGATACTTGCTGGATGTGAT
>JACWDU010000002.1 GCA_014653935.1 Pelagibacterales bacterium SAG-MED23
ATACAGGATTAGATAGATGGCTTTGGAGGGTTCCGGGTGGATTAGTAATATCTAATATTGGGGCTTGCTCAGTTTTTGCTGCCCTTAGTGGATCAAGTCCCGCAACATGTGCAGCAATAGGAACAATGGGTATACCTGAAATGAGAAAAAGAGGGTACTCAGATCAAATTGCAACAGGGACAATAGCTGCTGGTGGTACACTAGGAGTGCTAATTCCTCCTAGTATTGTTTTAATTGTTTATGGAATTGCAACCGGAACATCGATAGGAAGATTGTTTTTATGTGGTTTGGTGCCTGGGTTTATGTTGGCAGGTATGTTTGCAATATGGGCTCTTATACATAGTTATTTTATTGATAAAGACTCAGCAAGAGCTTTAAAGAATAGAACACCTCCAACATTAAAAGAAAAAATTGAGGTGTTACCAAGAATTCTTCCTTTCTTAGCTATCATAGCCGGTGTCCTATACGTTTTATACGGTGGAGTTGCGACACCATCAGAAGCTTCAGGTGTGGGAGCATTTTTAGTTTTTGTATTGATCGCTGTTGTTTACAAAATTTATCAACCAAAAAAAATATGGAATATTGTTAAAGTTTCAATGAAAGAAAGTGTGATGATAATGTTTATTATTGCAGCATCTTATCTTTTTGCATTTACCTTATCACAACTTTATGTAACTCAGTCTTTAGCTCAGAGCATGGTGGAACTAAGCTCTAATAAATGGGTAGTGTTTATTTTAATTAATATTTTTTTACTAATAGCTGGTTTCTTTTTACCTCCTGTTGCAGTGATAGTAATGACCTCAGCAATATTATTGCCAGTTATAACAACGTTAGGTTTCGATCCGTATTGGTTTGCGATTGTTTTTACTATAAATATGGAAATCGGTCTTATTACACCGCCTGTTGGATTAAATCTTTATATAATTAAAGGTATTACTCCAGATGTTAGCCTATCTGAAATTTTAAAAGGATCCATACCGTTTATGATAATTATGGCTTTAGCTATATTAATTTTGTGTATTTTTCCTGAAATTGTTACTTGGCTACCAGATAAAGTAATGGGAAAACCTTTAAGTTATTAAAAAAACCATTTTGGGTTTGCTTCTAATAAGAAAATAAACTTTAATAAAGTTAATTATAATTAATAATTATTAATAAAATAAAGGGGAATAAATAATGAAAAGTCTATATAAAAAAATTGGTGTATTTATTACATCAATTTTTCTAATATTAAGCATTACTACTACAAACTCTTTTGCAAAAAAAATTAGAATAGCTTTAGCTGAAACACCTTCAGACGAGTTAGCTGCATTTTTTGTTGCATTGGATAGAGCTAAAGCAAATGGCTTAGAATATGAGTGGACTGCTTTTGCAGATGAAGAGCTTGCAATTCAAGCTATTTTGAGTGGACAAATGGATATTGGATTTGGAACACCTTATTCTGCAATGCAAAAATCAAAAGCACCAGTGAGGATTATATTTCAATTATCTAAATTGAAATTTTTTCCAGTAACTTCAACAAAATATAGTAAGTTACAAGATCTAAATGGTGAGCCAATAATGTTGCACTCAAGAGGTGGTGGAACTGATTCAATTGCTAATGTTATAGAAGATAAATTGAACATTAAATTTGGTACAAGATCTTATGTTCCAGGATCATCAAATAGAGTAGCAGCATTAGTTGCAGGTAAGACTGATGCAACAATTGTTGACTTATCTAATAAAAATAAGCTTAAAAGATTGCATGGTGATAAATTTAACGTATTACCAATGTTTGAAGTTGATGCAAGTGATGAGGCTTTGTTTGCAAATGTAAATTGGATTAAGAAAAATTCTAAAGATGTAGATATTTTTGTAAAAGCGCTTGTAAGCGTTTACAAAGATATGGACAAAGATCCTACAATAATAAGAAGAGAAACAAATCCAGATGGTCCAATTGGTCAATTACCAAAAGAGGTGCTTGATGAGTTAGATGGTTTTTATACAGATGCAGTAGCAGGTGGTCTCTACAGCCCAGATGGAGGTGGTATGGTAGCAGCTAAAGCTGATATGGAATGGTACCATAAAGCAGGACAGCTTACTGGAAACTTTTCGGATCTTAAAGTTGAAGATTTCTGGTACATGAAACCTTTAATGGACGCACAATAGTAAATTAATATATAGTTGCCGAAATTTAATTTCGGCAACTAATCCAATAAATTTTAAAACATTATGATGGGAAGATCTCTATATTTAAAAATAATATCTGCGGTAGTAGTTTTTGGATCTTGGGAAATAGGTGGTAGATCGGGTGTTAGTTTTGCTTTTCCTCCATTTAGCGAGTCGATGGTGGCTTTCTGGGTTCTGGTTGCTGATGGAACCATGTTCAAAGCTTATGCAGAAACTTTAAAACCTCTCGTAGTAGGAATTATAATCTCAGGCATTTTAGGTATTATTTTAGGTATATGGATTGGATTAAGTGAAAAATTTGATTGGTTGATTTCTCCAATCTTTATAGTAATGCAATCAGCACCATTAGCAGCTCTTATTCCACTATTAATAATGGCTTATGGCATAGGTTTAACATCAAAAGTTTTTGTGGTGTGCATAATGGCTATGCCTGTAATTGTTTTAAATACTAGTGCAGCGGTTAAAAACACACCTACTAACATCAAAGAAATGGCTAAGGCTTATCAAGCTAAATATAGTGACATTATAATTAAAGTTATATTACCAGCATCATCACCTATAATTTTTGCAGGTTTAAGATTGGGTGTATCCGCAGGCTTTATTGGAGCAATTCTTTCAGAATTAAAAATTACTCCAACTGGTGTTGGGGATATTATATCATTTAGTAGATCAATAGCTGACTATCCAAGTATGTATGCAGCTATTTTTTCAATTATATTATTAGCAGTATTATTTTTAAATATTTTAGAAAGAACAGAAAAAATTTTATTTAAAGGCTCTAACCAAGGATATGTTTCAGATTAAACACTAACAGGAAAAATATGAATAAAGAAAATGCAGTTACGGTAAAAAATGTTTATAAAAATTATGGAGATGTAGAAGCATTAAGAGACATGTCTTTAAATTTTCCTAAAGGAGAACTTACTTCATTGCTGGGACCGTCTGGTTGTGGAAAAACTACTTTATTAAAAATTATTGCAGGGTTGCTACCTGCTACTAGTGGCGAGGTTATTGTTAATGGAGAAATTGTAAAAGATCCTGGTCCTGATAGAGCTTTTGTGTTTCAAGATTTTGCATTATTGCCTTGGGCCTCTGTTATACGAAATGTTGCATTTGGTCTTGAACTAAGGGGAGTTGCCAAATCAGAAAGAGAGTCGATTGCACAAAAATATATAGGAGATGTTGGTCTAAAGGGATTTGAAAACAGTTTTCCTCATGAGCTGTCAGGTGGAATGCGTCAAAGAGTTGGTTTAGCAAGAGCCCTAAGTGTTGACGCTCAAGTTTTACTTATGGATGAGCCATTTTCTGCCGTAGACGAACAAACAAGACGAAAATTTCAGGAAGATTTATTAAATCTTGTGAAAGATCAAAATAAAACTTTTATATTTGTAACTCATTCAATAGAGGAAGCGGTCTATGTTTCAGATCAAATTGCACTTTTGTTGCCAAGACCAAGTAGAGTTTCTGAGATAATAAGACCGACATCTTTTAAAAACAAAGATGTAGACAGCATAAGAAGAGATTCTGAATATTTAGATATTGTAGACCGTATTTGGAAATCATTAAGAAGTTATGTTGAATAGGAAAATATCATGATATTATTTGGATATAGATTGCCCGCAATGTCTTCTTTAATTTTATGGGGACTGTTGTGGGAAATATTTGGACAACTGGAAGTTACTTATTTCATCCCATCTCTATCTGCAATTTTTATTACATTGATAGAAATTGCTCCTACACCAGCTTTCATAAAAGCTATTACAGAAACAGCTCATGCCTTTATAGTTGGTATATTTTTTGCAGTATTTATTGGTGTGCCTGTGGGAATTCTAATGGGAAAAAATAGAATTATTGATGAATTGTTATTACCTTGGGTTAATATGTTTTTGAGCGCACCTCTTACAGCATTAGTGCCAGTATTAATGGTACTCTTCGGCTTTGGAATTAAATCTATAATAATTATAACTACTCTGTTTGCTATATGGATAATAGTGCTTAATTCAAGAGCGGGAGTAATGCAGATTAACAGGTCTTTAGTCGATATGGCAAAATCATTTGGTGCAAAACCACAAGATGCTTTTTTTAAAATTTATTTTTGGGCAGCATTACCTGAAATATTGGGAGGCATACGTATAGGATTCATAAGGGCTGTAAAAGGTGTGATCATTGGCCAACTACTTATTTCAATTGTTGGGTTTGGTGCATTATTTGAATTATATTCTTCTAACTTTTTAATGAAACATTTTTGGTGCGTAATAATAGTTCTTTTTGCTATGGCATTTACTTTATCTGAGATCTTGGCTCATTTAGAGAGAAAAGTTTCTTATTATGCATCTAAAAGAGGATAAAATTAATTAACAACAAAGGAAAGTGATATGGAAAATTTAGTAATAGAACCATCAAAAATAACAACAATAGAAATTAAAGATAGTACTGAAAAGTTTCCTGTGAGAAGAGTTTACTGTATAGGAAGAAATTATGCAGATCATGTAATTGAAATGGGTAACGACCCCAAAGAAGATCCTATTTTTTTTCAAAAAAATCCAAACAATGTCGATACCAGTGGAGAATTTCCATATCCACCTGAATCAAAAGATGTTCACCATGAATTAGAATTGGTTGTAGCTCTTAAAAGTGGAGGAACAAAAATATCAGAGAAAGATGCATATAATCACATTTATGGATTTGCTGTAGGATTAGATATGACTAGAAGAGATTTGCAAGCGATAGCAAAAAAAGGAGGTAAACCTTGGGAAGTAGGAAAAGCATTTGAAAGGTCAGCACCTATGGGAGTTATATCTAAAATTGAAACAACTGGAAATATGGATAGTGGAAAAATATCACTAAAGGTAAATGGCGAAACAAAGCAAGATGGTGATCTTAATCAAATAATCTGGAAAATTCCTAGAATGATTTCTCATCTTTCAACTTTTTATGATATTGCTGCTGGCGACATTATAATGACTGGAACACCCGCTGGAGTGGGACCTGTTAAAAAAGGAGATAAACTAGTTGGTAGTATTGATGGATTACAATCTTTAGAGGTTACAGTAATTTAAAAGAAAATATTTTTTAAAAAATTCTAGGCTAAATTTAAAATTTCTAATATATAACTAAAAATATGCTTAACATTAAAAAAATTTTTGAAACTATTGCTGATGCCGGACAAAAGATTTTAGAAAAAAAATCTTTAAGAAGTATTACAAAAAAAAGAGATTTGTTAGATCTTTGTGATGACTTATTATCTACTAAAGGTGCTGCATTTGGGATTACATTGGCAAGAGATATATTATTTAGATATCAAAATTTATCTATAGAGGAAAAAAACAAATTTTTAATTGATGTTAATGAAAAATATAAACCAGATCCATCAAAAATTGATGAAGCCATCAGAAAATATAGTGATACCCAAGATGATAGTTCAATTCTAAATCTTTCAAAAGTAACATCCGGAGTCAGAAAAGAACTATTTGTTAGATTAAATATGGCTCCAAATGGAACATCAGAAATCGTATCTTTAAGAGAAGATTTGCTAAAGCTAATGAAAGATAAACCTGAGTTAAAAAGCTTGGATTATGATCTAATTGACATATTTAAAAATTGGTTCAACCCAGGTTTTTTAAAATTGAGAAAAATAACTTGGGATACAAAAGCTGCAATTTTAGAAAAATTATTGAAGTATGAAAAAGTTCATTCAATGAAGGACATGAATGAATTAAAAAGAAGACTTGGAAAAGATAGAAGGTTCTTTGCATATTTTCATCCTGCACTAGAGGATGAGCCTGTGATATTTGTTGAAATTGCTTTAACTAAAGGATTAAGTCAATCCATCCAAGAATTAACAAGACCTTCAGACGAAAAATTAGAAAAATATGATACAGCGACTTTTTATTCGATCAGCAACTGTCAAGAAGGCTTGTCTAGAGTAACACTTGGAAATTTCTTAATTAAAAGAGTTGTTTACGAACTCCAAGAAGAACTTGCTGATGTAAAGTATTTTGGAACTTTGTCACCAATGGTTGGTTTTGCTAATTGGTTTAAAAAAATGGATAGTGAACAGGCAGCAGAGATCCTTGGAGAAGCAAATAAAAATAGTTTAGATTTCTTAAAATCATCTGACTTAAAAATAGGGGATAAAAGAATTGTAGAAAATAAGACTATGATTAGTAAACTAGCTTTAAACTATCTTGCTAAACAAAAAAATAATTTTGGTTTTCCAATAAATGATGTTTGTAGATTTCATTTAAAGAACGGTGCAGACATTGATGATATTGCGATAAATGCGAATGTTTCAGAGGTGGGCTTTAAAAGATCTTTTGGTGTTATGGTAAATTATAGATATGAATTAGCAAAGATTGAGAAAAATCACCAAGAGTATGTGAACGAGAAAAAAGTTAACATCTCTAATAAAGTTAAAAAATATGTCTAAGATTAATAGACTTGTATCAGTTGCACCTATGATGGATTGTACTGATAGGCATGAAAGATACTTTTTAAGGTTAATAAGCAAAAATGTTCTACTTTATACTGAAATGGTTGTCTCAGAGGCAATTGATAGAGGTGATAAGGATAGACTATTATCATTCGATTTAAGGGAAAAACCAGTAGCCTTGCAATTAGGAGGCTCTACTCCAAGATTATTGGCAAATTCTGCAAAAATTGGTGAGGATTATGGATATGACGAAATTAATTTAAACTTAGGCTGTCCAAGTAAAAAAGTTCAAAAAAATAAATTTGGTGCATGTTTAATCAAAGAGCCAAATTTAGTTGCTGATTGTTTGTCAGAAATGATTAATTCAACATCTTTACCTGTCACTGTTAAGACTAGAATTGGTTATGACGACGTAGAAGATTACGAACATCTTTATAATTTTATAAATACTTTAAAAGACACAGGAGTTAAAACTTTTATAATTCATGCAAGAAAAGCAATGCTTGGTAAATTTACACCTAAACAAAACCTAAATATACCTCCATTAAAGTATGATTATGTATATAAGCTAAAGCAAGATTTCAAAAATCTAGAAATAGTTATAAACGGTGGTGTCACATCAGTGGGAGAAGTAAAAGATCATTTAGAAAGAGTAGATGGAGCAATGATTGGCAGATCTGTTTATCATTCGCCTTACCTTTTAGCTGATATTGAAAAAGAGATATTCAATAATCAAAATATAAAAGATCGAGAAGAAATTGTTGAAGACTTAATTGACTACGTTAAAGCTGAAGTGAAAAAAGGCACAAGAGTAAATCAAGTTATGAGACACACACTAGGTTTATTCCATGGACAAACTGGCTCTAGTCATTGGAAAAGATATTTAAGTGAAAATATGTGTGTAAGAGATGCTGATGTGAAGAAAATTGATCATATAATGGATAAAGTTAGACTTTCTCCTAAATTACATTCTTCAGGTCGAATTGATTAATACTATTCTTTCTAATCAGTATTATTTATTAATTTTATTAATGATAATAACTGCTTTTCCTGTAGGATTCTTTGCAGGCTATTTTGGAATAGGTGGAGGTTTAATTTCTGTTCCTGTTCTTTTTTTTATTTTTGAAACTGCAAATGTTGATAAATCTTATTTGATGCATCTATCAGTGGGTACAGCTTTTTCAATTACAATTTTTACATCCACTGTTTCAGTTATGACACATAGAAAACATAAAGCTGTAGATATAAATATTTTAAAAACTTATGGACTATTTGTTATATTAGGAGTTTCACTTGGCACATATATGGCAGCAATGCTAAATACAAAATCATTAGTTTTATTTTTTACTGTTGTTGTTTATTTTTTTGGTGGTTATTTGCTATTAATAAAGCAAGAATTAAAAAAAAATAAAAGTTTTAAATTACTTCCAAAGGCTACCTTTGGTTTCTTATCAGGTTTTATTTCTGCTCCCATGGGTATAACAGGAGCAATGATGAACGTACCTATTTTAAGATACTTTGGATATCCAATTAGTAGAGCCATAGGAAGCTCTGCAGCTATAGGACTTGTAATAGCGTCCATTGGATCTATTGGTTTTTTAATTTCAGGTTTTTTATTAAACGTGAACCTTCCTATGAGTTTAGGTTTTGTAAATATTCCTGCATTCTTTATATTTATACCAATCACATCTTTCATGGCTCGTATTGGAGCTAATATGGTTCACACTTCAGATAAAAATAAAACCCAAAGAATGTTTGGGGTATTTTTATATGTTATAGGAACTCTGTTTTTGATTAGGTTTTTAGACCTCTAATTAAATTTTTTGATCATATTCGCCAATTTTGTTGGTTTTTTTCAGCAATTGATCAATGAAATCAAATATCTTTTTCTTTCTATCATCAGATGTTGGGCTTTCAGTAACAACTACCAATGAGGGTTTATTGGATGAAGCTCTAATTAAACCCCAAGAACCATCCTCAAAAGAAAATCTGATACCATTCACTGTAAGAATATCCCCAATTTCTTGGCCATCAATTTGAACATTGTTTGCTTTTAGTTTCTCAATTTGTTTGATTATTTCTTCAACAACTTGATATTTTTCATTATCTTCACAAAAGGGAGCCATAGTTGGAGATTGATATGTATTAGGTAATTCACTAATGATTCCACTCATATTTTTTGTGTTATTATCAAGTAAATGACAAACATGTATAGCTGAATTTATACCATCATCATATCCGTAACCTAAAGGTTGGTTAAAAAAGAAATGACCGCTTTTTTCAAAACCAGCTAGGGCTTTTTCATTATTTACTTTTCTTTTTATGTGTGAGTGTCCAGTTTTCCAGTACAATGTTTCACAGGAATTATTTTTTAAAACCTCATCAGTTGAATACAATCCAGTTGATTTAACATCTACAACAAATTTAGATCCCTTGTGTTTTGAAGATAAATTTCTTGCAATCAATAATCCTATTTTATCAGAAAAAATTTCATTACCATTATTATCTATTACCCCAACACGATCACCATCACCATCAAATCCAAATCCAATATCAGCATTATTTTCTTTTACAGATTTACTTATTGCATGTAACATTTCAAGATCTTCAGGATTAGGATTATACTTTGGAAAAGTATAGTCCAAATTACAATCTAGCTCTATTACTTCACATCCTATTCCCCTTAATATGTCTGGCGCAAATATTCCTGCAGTTCCATTCCCACATGCAACAACAGCCTTGATTTTTTTCTGGATTTTATTTTTATTTATAAGATCATCTTTATAAACATTTTGAAAATTACTTATTTCCTTTTCACTTCCTTCACCTTCAATAAATTTACTATTTAAGGTTATATCTTTTAATTCTTTCATCTCCTCAGGTGCATGAGTTAAACCTTTCTTGATACCCATTTTTACTCCAGTCCATCCGTTTTCATTATGACTAGCAGTAACCATTGCGACAGCATCACTTTTTAGATTGAATTGTGCAAAATAAACCATTGGTGACAAAGAGAGACCAATATCTTCGATATAACAGCCTGTTGAGATAAGTCCTTTTTTCAGAGCTGCTTTAATTTCTTCGCTGTAAGACCTGTAGTCATGCCCAACAATGATTCTTGGATTTTTTTTATTTGTGTGCTTGATTACTTGTGTTCCTAAACCTCTGCCTAAATTTGCCACACCTTCTAAATTGATATTTTCAGGGTACAACCATCGCGCGTCGTATTCTCTAAAGCCAAAAGGATCAATTTTTATTGAATTTTTCATGTTGATATTCTTATATTTTTTTTATTTTTTTATTGATAATATTTTTTCAAGTTCTATAAATGTTCTATTGATTAGTTGGTTATATAGTGTAATTACCAAACCATCATACAACATCTAGTTGTTTTACTAAATTAAGTATAATACAAATAAGGAGCTAAATGAACAAGATTTTATCACAAGCTATTAGGAAAGCTGTCTCTGATTATACACCAGAAGTGAATCAAGATCCTAAAGATAAAAGATTAGATTTATTTTCTCTTAATAGTGAAACAGAACTATTTCAAAATTCAAAAGGTATAACAATTAAAATTGATAGAAGCAGAGATGATAATTTAACTGATTTCGGTAAAGCTACCCTTACAGATAGATATCTTGGAGCAAACGAATCTTTTCAAGATTTATTTGCTAGAGTTGCAAGTCATTACGCTGATGACAATCTACATGCTCAAAGACTTTATAATTACATTAGTAACCTTTGGTTTATGCCAGCAACGCCAGTTTTATCAAATGGCGGGACAACAAGGGGATTACCGATATCTTGTTTTTTAAATGAAGCTAGAGATAGCCTTAACGGTATTCTTGATCTATGGAGTGAGAATGTCTGGCTTGCAGCTAGAGGTGGAGGTATTGGAAGTTATTGGGGAAACCTTAGATCAATAGGAGAAAAAATTGGAAGAGTTGGGAAAACTTCAGGTATAATTCCGTTCATTAAAGTTATGGATTCTTTAACAATGGCAATTAGCCAAGGTTCATTAAGAAGAGGTTCTGCTGCTTGTTATCTTCCAATAGATCATCCAGAAATTGAAGAGTTTATTGAAATGAGAAGACCAACTGGAGGAGATCCAAATAGAAAATCATTAAATTTACACCACGGTGTTTTAGTTTCAGATGCTTTCATGAGAGCCGTTGAATTAGATGAACAATGGGGACTTAAAAGTCCTAAAGATGGAGCAGTTCAAGCAACTGTATCTGCAAGAAATTTATGGATAAGACTACTTACAGCAAGAATAGAAACAGGGGAGCCATATATTGTATTTATCGATACAGTTAATAGACAAATTCCACAACACCATAAGCTTGCAGGCTTGACTGTGAAGACCTCAAATTTATGTAGTGAGATAACTTTACCAACTGGAATCGACAAAGATGGAAGAGATAGAACAGCAGTATGTTGTTTGTCATCCTTGAACATTGAAAAATACGATGATTGGAAAGATGATGAAAATTTCATAGGAGATGTGATGAGATTTTTAGATAATGTAATGACAGATTTTATTGAAAATGCTCCAGAGCAATTTAGTGATGCTACTTACTCAGCATTAAGAGAAAGAAGTGTTGGTCTTGGTGTTATGGGACTACATTCTTATTATCAAAAGAAAATGATCCCAATAGAGTCTGTTATGAGCAAAGTTTGGAATAAAAAAATGTTTGAACATATTCAAAAGCATGTTGATAAGGCGTCAAAAGACTTGGCTGAGGAAAGAGGAGCTTGCCCAGATGCGGCTGACTACGGAATAATGGAAAGATTTTCTAACAAAACTGCGATTGCACCTACGGCTTCTATTTCAATTATATGTGGTGGAACGTCTCCTGGTGTTGAACCCATAGCGGCTAACAGCTTTACTCACAAAACATTATCAGGCTCATTTAATGTTCGAAATAAATATTTAAGACAACTATTGGAAAAACATGGAAAAGATACAGACGAAGTTTGGTCAACTATTACAACAAACCAAGGATCCGTTTCACATTTAGATTTTTTAACTCAAGAAGAAAAAGATGTTTTCAAAACAGCTTTTGAATTAGATCAAAGATGGCTTGTAGATTTAAGTGCAGACAGAACTCCGCACATTTCACAGGCTCAATCTATTAATTTATTTTTACCTGCAGATGTACATAAAAAAGATTTACATCAAATCCACTTCCAAGCATGGAAGAAAGGATTGAAGAGTCTTTACTACTGTAGGTCTAAATCAATACAACGTGCTGAAAATGTTAATGATGCAAATTCAACTGACATTGCAGCAAACGTTTATAAATCAAAAGACGAAAGTAATAACCAACAAGATTATGAGGAGTGTTTATCGTGTCAGTAGCAGAAAAAATTAATAAAGAAATAATTCAACCAAAAAAAATGGGTCTATTAGTTGAGAACCCAGTTTACAAACCTTTTAGATATCCATGGTGTTATGATGCATGGTTAACACAACAAAGAATTCACTGGCTGCCTGAAGAAGTTCCATTAGGTGATGATGTAAGAGATTGGCAAAAAAACTTGTCACAAGCTGAAAAAAACTTATTAACTCAAATCTTTAGATTTTTTACACAAGCAGACGTTGAAGTTAACAACTGTTATTTGAGACATTACACAACTGTATTTAAACCAACTGAAGTTTTAATGATGATGACTGCATTTGCGTCGATGGAAACCGTTCATGTTGCAGCTTATTCACATCTTTTAGATACAATTGGAATGCCTGAATCTGAATATTCAGCTTTCATGAAGTACAAAGAGATGAAAGATAAATATGATTACATGCAAAACTTCAATGTAAATTCCAAAGAAGATATTGCAAAAACTGTTGCAGTATTTAGTGCTTTTACTGAAGGATTGCAGTTATTTGCTAGTTTTGCAATTTTACTTAACTTCCCAAGACATAATAAAATGAAGGGAATGGGTCAGATTGTGACTTGGTCAGTAAGAGATGAAACACTTCACTGTAATTCAATGATCAGAATCTTTAAGGAATTTATTAAAGAAAACCCTGAAATCTGGACACCACAACTTAAGAAGGAGCTTTATGAGGCTTGCAGAACAATTGTTGCGCATGAAGATTCTTTTATTGATCTAGCCTTTGAAATGGGTCCATTAGAAGGATTAACTGCTGCAGAAGTAAAAGGTTACATAAGGTTTATAGCTAACAGAAGATTAGACCAACTAGGTTTAGAGCCAATTTATGATGTTAAAAAGAATCCATTAACATGGCTAGATACAATGCTAAATGCAGTTGAGCATATGAACTTCTTCGAAGGCAGAGCCACAGAATACTCAAAAGCATCTACTAGAGGATCATGGACAGAGGCTTTTTCTTAATAATAATCATTAGTATTTTTATATCAGTATCAGGTTGTAATACTGTTACTGGTACAATAGAGGGTGGAGCGCTAGGAGTAATTAAAGATATTAAAAGCACTCATCATTACACGACTTGTGTTTTTACTGATACTCAGTGTGGAGATCTAGACTTAGATTAAAAATATATATCTATCGTTGATTCAATTGAAGAACTTTACGATGCTTGCTACCTTTGTAGCTTGCTAAAGGTCTAATAAGTTTGTTAGCGGCATGCTGCTCAATAATATGAGCTGACCATCCTGTAATTCTTGAAATTACAAAAATTGGAGTGAAAAAATCTGTATCAAATCCCATTAAATGGTAAGTAGGTCCTGTAGGGTAGTCTACATTTGGGTGGATATTTTTTCTATCAATCATAACTTTCTCAACAATGTCATAGATTTTTTCAAATTTTTTATCTTTTTTGATTTTAGCAACTTTTCCAAAATATTCTCTCATTGTTGGAACCCTTGAATCTCCACTTTTATAAACTCTATGACCAAAACCCATTACTACATCTTTATTTTTTAAAGCTTTATTGATCCATTTAAGTGCGTTCTCTGGTTTTTTTATTTTATTCATCATATGCATAACTTCCTCATTAGCTCCTCCATGAAGAGGTCCTTTTAAACTTGCTATAGCACCAGTGATTGCACCATGAATATCAGACAAACTACTTGTTATTGTCCTAGCTGTAAAAGTTGAAACATTAAAACTATGTTCTGCATACAGGATTAAAGATACATCAAAAGCTTTAACTATATCTTTGTTTGGTACTTTACCAAAGCACATATGGAAAAAGTTCTCAGAAAATGATAAGTTCTTTTTTGGAGGAATAATTTTTTTTCCTTTTCTAGCTCTATAAAAAGCAGCCAATGCAACTGGAGTTTTTGCAAATATTCTCATTACTTTTCTTAAGTTTGCTTTTGGCGAATTATCCTTCGTCTCATTATCTTCAAGTCCCATAATACTTACTGCTGTTCTTGCAACATCCATAGGATGAGCTTTTTTTGGAAATTTTTTAATATCATCTAACAATGTCTTAGATAATTTTCTTTCTTTTCTTTCTTCTTTTTCAAAAATTTTAAGTTGTTTTTTGGTTGGTAGTTCACCATTTAAAATAAGATAAGCTACTTCCTCAAATTTACATTCTGCACATAAATCTTGGGCCGCATAACCTCTATAAGTAAGAGAATTAATCTCAGGCATAACTTTAGAAACCTCTGTTTCATCAACAACTATTCCAAGTAATCCTTTTTTAATATCTTCACTCATTATTCATGTCCATCAGTATTAAAATTATAAATTTTTTCGTCTAAAGAATTGTATTTCTCATATTCTACTAGATCGTATAATCTTTTCCGCGTTTGCATTTTATCAATAATATTGTTTTGATGTCCATCAGCAAAAATGGCACGTAAACCATCTTCCACATTTTTCATTGCCAATCTTTGGGTTGATACAGGGTATATAACGATATTGTATCCAAGGTCTTGTAGTTGAGTATAATTAAGTAATTTTGATTTTCCAAATTCAGTCATATTGGCTAAAAGATAACAATCTAAAGACTTTCTTACAAATTCAAACTCATTTTCATCTTTTAAGGCTTCAGGAAAAATCACTTCAGCACCAGCATCCACATATGCTTTACATCTATCAATCATACTGTCTATTCCTTCAACACTTTTTGCATCTGATCTAGCTATAATTTTGAAATTTGTATCTTTTCTAGCACTTACACATTCTTTAATTTTAGAGACCATCTTCTCTTTAGAAATAAGCTCTTTGTTATCTAAGTGACCACATCTTTTCTGCTCAATTTGATCTTCTAAATGAACAGCCGCAACACCAAACTCTTCAAATGTTTCAATAGTTTCTTTGCAAGATTTAAATCCAGTATCAATATCAACTATTGTCGGTAGATTAGTGACTCTTGAGATAAGATAAGATCTAGTACTAACATCTTGTAAAGTGGTTAAGCCAATATCGGGAAAACCTAAATCATTTGCCATTACTCCACCAGATACATAAACTGCGTCGTAACCAATTTCTTCAATTAACTTTGCTGTCAAAGGATTATAAGCCCCGGGCACTCTTAGAATTTTATTAGATTTTAATTTTGTATCTAAATCTAATCTTTTTTGAGTTAAATCTTTTTCAACAAAATGCATTTAAAAAATACCTTTTTTATTATTAATTTTTAAATATTTTTTACTCACTTCAATATTTAATTTATTAAGATTACCTTTTTTTAATTTTTTTAAACTTTGAACAGATTTTAAAAACCTATCACCTTCTTTTTTGGAAATAATATTTTCAGTTAAAGTTAAAAATTTTTTAATATAATCTTTTCTTTTAAAAGGTCTTGCACCGTATGGATGTGCATCAGCTCTCTCCAATTCTTCAGATATCTTTTTGCCATTATTTAAAGTAACAATAATTTTTGCACCAAATGATTTCTTTTTTGGGTCAGGATGATGATATTTTTTTGTCCATTTCTTATCTTCATGTGTTGTTATAGATTTCCATAATTTAATAGTACTTTTTTTATTTGCTCTTGCTTTTGTATATGATTTTACATGATGCCAATCTGCATCCTCTAAAGCTACTGCAAATATATACATTATTGAGTGATCTAAAGTTTCTCTTGAAGCGTTTGGATCCATTTTTTGAGGGTCATTTGCGCCTGTCCCAATTACAAAATGAGTGTGATGACTAGTGTAAATATCAATTTTTTTTATGTTTTTTAAATTTGGAATTTTTTTGTTTAACTTTTTACCTAAATCTATGAGTGCCTGGGCTTGGTATTCAGCTGAATATTCTTTTGTATATGTTTCAAGAATAGCTTTTTTAGGTTCATTCTTTTTAGGCAATGGAACGTTATATTTTGCATTCTTCCCATCCAGTATTCTAGCAATAACACTGTCTTCTCCTTCATAAATAGGATTAGGCGCGCCTTCACCTCTCATAGCTCTATCAACAGCTTCTATTGCTAATTTACCTGCATGAGCTGGCGCATAAGCTTTCCAACTTGATATTGCACCCTTTCTAGATTGACGAGTTGAAATAGTGACATGAAGTGCTTGTTGAACAGCTTGATATATAGTTTCGGTATTTAATCTTAACATTGAACCAATTCCAGCAGCAACACTTGGTCCCAAATGAGCAATATGATCTATTTTATGTTTGTGTAGACAAATTCCTTTTACTAAATTTACTTGAATTTCGTAACCAGTGATAATTCCTCTTAATAGATCTAGTCCACTTTTTTTTAGTTTTTGTCCAACAGCTAAGATAGGTGGGATATTATCACCAGGGTGACTATAGTCTGCAGCTAAAAAAGTATCGTGAAAGTCTAATTCTCTAACAGCTGTTCCATTTGCCCAAGCTGCCCATTCTGCATCAAATGTTATTTTTGAATCAACGCCAAATAATGTTGATCCACTATTTCTTAAATGTGCTTTAGCCATTTCACGAGCAGATGTAACTGGATTTCTATTTAAGGAAGCAATTGCTACTGAAGCATTATCTATAATCCTATTAATTGACATTTCAATTGCATCATTATTTAGCTTAGCATTATCAGACGCAATCTCTGCAATTTTCCAAGCTAATTGCCTTTTCTTTGGAAGAATAATTTTTGAAGGGTAAACTTTTACTTTATGTAATATCAAAATATTTCCTTTTTTTAATTAATATACGGCAACACTAATTTTTCCAAATTAATAAAATCTTTAACAAGATAATTATGATAAATTTCCTTAGGATTTTTGTCAGTATAACCACCTTCAACTAAAATAAAGGGCATATTCGCAGCCCTTGCAGAATCAGCATCTGTTTCGCTATCACCAACCATAATTGTTTTTTTAATATCTCCTTGTAAAATTTCTACCACGCTAGTTAAATGTCTTGGATCAGGTTTGCAGTACTCAAAAGTATTATAACCCGCAACATATTCAAAATAATCATAAATTTCTATTTGTTTAAGAAGCTCTACTGCCAAATGCTCTGTTTTATTTGTACATACTGCCATAGATATATTATTATTTTTACACCAGAATAAAAACTCACTTACACCCTTGATTAGTTTACTTTCATTTGCGATATTTTTACTATAATAATCTATGAATTCTTTAACCATTTGGGATTTAATTTCTTCATTATCAATTTTTTTTAATTCTATTTTTGCTTGGTTCCACATTGATCTACCAATCATTGATGCGGCACCTTTGCCGACCAAATTTCTGATCTCATCCGTTGATCTTGTTTCATAACCAAATTTTTTCATCACATGATTATGGGCATTCATTAGATCGGGAGCTGTATCAATTAAAGTTCCATCAAGATCAAAAAGAATGGTAAATTTTTGTGTCATTTAAAAGTATTATTAAGAAATATATTGTGAATTAATTAAACTAATACCCAAATATATAAAAATATCAAATGAAACAAAAAAAATTAATAAATATACAAACAAAATTAAGAAATAAATTTTTAAAAAAAGGAGTAAAAATGATTGCTCCTGATACTGTCTTTTTTTCTAAAAACACAAAAATAGGAAAGAAAGTTATTATTGAGCCTTATGTTGTAATTGCTGACAATGTATCTGTGGGAAATAATGTAAGGATATTATCTTTTTCACATTTGGAAGGTGTAAAAATTGAAAATAATGTGAATGTTGGACCATATGCAAGACTAAGACCTGGCACAGTGCTTAAACCAGGATCAAAAGTTGGAAACTTTGTTGAGGTAAAAAATAGTATTATTGGTAAAGACTCAAAATTAAACCATTTGTCTTATATAGGAGACTCAAAATTAGGTAGAAAAGTAAATATTGGAGCAGGAACAATTACTTGCAATTATGATGGCATTAAAAAGAGTAAAACAATAATTGATGATGAGGTATTTGTGGGTTCAAATTCGTCACTTGTTGCCCCAATCAAGCTTGAGAAAAAAAGTCTAATTGGTGCAGGATCAGTTATTACAAAAAAAGTTTCTAAAAATACATTAGCTTTAACAAGAGCTGAGCAAATTGAAGTTAAAAACTATAAGAGAAAAAAATAAATGTGTGGAATAATTGGAATAATAAGTTCTAAAGAAGTTTCTAGTAGAATAGTCAATTCACTTAAAAAACTTGAATATAGAGGGTATGATTCTGCAGGGATTGCAACTTTAGTTGAAGGAAATATAAACGAGGTAAAGTGTGAGGGTAGAGTTGATATTTTAGAAAAAGATATATCAAAATTTAATCTTAAAGGAGATATTGGTATCGGTCATGTTAGGTGGGCGACACATGGTAAACCGAGTAAAATTAATGCCCATCCTCATTCGTCAGAAAAGGTTTCGGTTGTTCATAATGGTATTATAGAAAATTCAACAATTTTAAAAAAACTTTTAGAAAAGAAAGGATATGTATTCAAATCACAAACCGACACCGAGGTAATAGCCCATCTTGTTACAGATTACTTAAAAAAAAATTCACTCAAAGATACTATTATTAAAGTTTTAAAAAAACTTCATGGTAGTTTTGCATTAGGGATAATTTTTAAAGATAAAAATAATTTAATGATTGGGGCAAGAAGAGGCTCTCCTTTGGCAGTTGGATATGGTCCAAATGAAAATTATCTTGGCTCCGACTCATATGCTCTGAAATCTATGACTAACAAAATTTCTTATTTAGAAGATGGAGAGTTTTGCATTATCAAAAGAGATCAAATTGAATTCTTTGAAGGTAATGGGATTAAGGTAAATAAAAAAGTAATGAATCTTTCTAAAGAAGAACTTAATTATGACAAAGGTGACTACAAATATTTCATGGAAAAGGAGATAGATGAACAGCCTTCAACTATTAATGATTGTATTAATGAATATGTGGATAAATATAATAATCAAATAAATATTTATAATTTTCCATGGAAAATAAGTTCTTTAAAAGCCATTGTATTGATTGGGTGTGGAACAGCATACCATGCATGCTTGGTTGCAAAATATTGGTTAGAGCAAAATACAAATTTAGATGTGAGTATAGATATAGCTTCTGAGTTTAGATATCGAAAAGTTAGATTTAAAAAAGATTGTTTATACGTATTCGTATCACAATCAGGTGAAACTGCTGATACATATGCGGCTTTAGAATTGTGTAAGAAAAACAAAATGAAAACTTGTGCAGTTGTAAATGTTGTAGAAAGCTCAATAGCAAGAGATGCGGATTTAGTTTTACCTATATATTGTGGACAAGAAATAGGTGTGGCATCTACAAAAGCTTTTCTTGGGCAAATGTTAGTATTATATATATTGTCCCTAAAAATTTCATTTGATCAGAAACTAATTACAAAGAAAACATATCATGCAAAGATTAAAAATTTACTATTATTGTCAAATTCTGCAAAAAAAACACTCAAATTGGATCATAAACTTTTAAAAATTGGTAAAGTTTTTGCTCAAGCAAAAGGATGTATGTTTTTAGGAAGAGGTTACTCTTTTCCTATTGCTCTAGAGGGTGCATTGAAGCTAAAAGAACTAGCTTATGTACATGCTGAGGGTTATCCAGCAGGTGAAATGAAACATGGACCATTAGCTTTAATAGAAGAGGGTATGCCTGTAGTCGTTATAGCTCCTAGAGACGAGCACTATTTAAAGACTATGTCTAATATGCAGGAAGTTATCGCCCGTGGAGCAAAGGTATTGCTAATTACAAATAAAAATAAAGATGAAATAATTTCTGAAAACATTTGGGAGCAAATAGAAGTTGATAAATTGAATGACGAGTTGATTCCATTTTTAACAACTATCCCTTTGCAAAAATTGGCTTTTTATTCAGCATTGGAAAAAGGTTATGATATTGATAAACCAAGAAATTTGGCTAAATCAGTAACAGTAGAATAACTTGTATTATTATTTATCAAAATTTTTAGGACCCTTATTAAACCCAACAAATATTTTGTTTATAATTTTAATAATTTTATTTATTTTTTATTTAATTAGTAAAAGAAAAATTATCTTAAAAATATTAATTTTAAATTTATTTCTAATAATAATTATTGCTTTTTTTCCAACAGGATCTTTAGGTCTAAAATATCTTGAAAAGGAATTTAAAATTGAAAAAAAATACAAAAATATAAAAAATATTTTAGTTTTGTCAGGAGCAGATGAAAGGATAATAGCATCAATAAGTTTAGCCTATCAATATCCAGACTCAAAAATTTTTTATGTCGGTGGAAATGCTTATCTAGTCAAAAATAAAGATAATGATGATCCTACCATTGCTAGAAAATTTTATAGTGATCTTAATTTTGATATGGATCGTATTAACTTTATTGGTAAATCAAGGAATACAATTGAAAATTTTAAAGAAATTAAAGAGTTAAATTTAAAATATTCAGAGACTATTTTGATTACTTCAGCATATCACATGAAGAGATCCATGATGATTGCTAAAAAGCAGGGAGTAAAAGTTAATCCTTATCCTGTTAATCTTATTTCAAGATCAAAAACACCTATGCTAAATAGTTATCAAGGATTTGATGTCACTTATAATCTCTCAAAATTTAATACCTTTTTTAGAGAAATCCTCGGAATTATAGCTTTTAAAATAACTAATTAATCTTTTTTTATGGTTTTTAGTAAAAAAAAAATAATTTACTTTTTTTTATTAAAATCAGATATATATACACCTTGAGATTGTATTATGAAAAAATGGAATGCAAATAGTTGGAGAAATTATCCAGTTAAACACATCCCTGAATATAAGGATGAGGATGAGTTAAACTTAGTTTTAAAAAAATTAAAAAATTTCCCCCCATTAGTTTTTGCAGGTGAAACTAGACACCTCAAAGATCAATTAGCTAATGTCGTTGATGGTAAAGCTTTCTTATTACAAGGTGGTGATTGTGCAGAGAGTTTTGCGGAATTTAATCCAGATAATATTAGAGATTATTTTAAACTAATGCTTCAAATGTCATTAGTATTAACATACTCAGCATCTTTACCAGTGGTAAAATTAGGAAGAATAGCAGGACAATTTTCAAAACCAAGAAGTGCTCCCACAGAAAAACAAGGAGACATAGAACTCCCGAGTTATTTGGGAGATAATATAAATGGTATGGAATTTACTGAAGCTGCTCGTATCCCAGATCCAAAAAGATTATTTAGGGCATATTCTCAATCGGCTTCTACATTAAATTTAATCAGAGCATTTTCCAATGGTGGATTTGCTGATTTAAAAAAAGTTCACTTATGGAATTTGGGATATATAAAATCATCAGCTCAAGCTAAAAAATTTAAAGAATTAGAAGATAAAATCGCGGATGCTCTTGCCTTTATGGAGGCATGTGGAATTACATCAGACTTTAATAGAAGACTATACACTGTTAATTTCTGGACATCACATGAAGCATTGCATTTACCATTTGAGGAAACGATGACAAGAATAGATTCAACAACTGGTGAATATCATGATACCTCAGCACATTTTGTGTGGATAGGAGACAGAACAAGACAAATTGATGGTGGTCATGTTGAGTTCTGTAGAGGTATTGAGAATCCTATTGGAATTAAGTGTGGACCAACTTCTAAACCTGAAGAGATAGTTAAAATTTGTGAGCTGATTAATCCAAAAAATGAAAAAGGGAAAATTACATTAATTTCTAGATTTGGTCATGATCAAGTAGAAAAATATTTACCAAAACTTATCAGAGGAATTAAAAAAGAGGGACATAATGTTATTTGGTCATGTGACCCGATGCATGGAAATACGATTAAATCAACTACAGGATTTAAGACAAGACCTTTTAATAATGTTTTAAATGAAGTTAAAAACGTATTTGGTGTTCATCAAAGTGAAGGATCATATGCTGGCGGTCTTCATATTGAAATGACAGGTCAAAATGTGACAGAATGTACAGGTGGCGCTCAAAAAATATCAGATACAGACTTATCAAGCAGATATCATACTCAGTGTGATCCAAGACTAAATGCAAATCAAGCTTTAGAATTAGCATTCTTAATTTCAGATGAGATTAAAAAAAATAGCTTATATGCCAAAAATGGCATTAGAGCGGCATCTTAATCATTTAATTTTTTAAATTAATTATTATATTTTCAATATGACACCTAGCAAAAAAGTAACATTTATTAAAGACTGGATATTGAATTACGTAAATTCAATGCCTAAAAAAGCCGAGTCTTTGGTTATTGGAATTTCAGGAGGAATAGACTCATCTGTTTCTAGTACTTTGAGTGCAATGACAGGATTGAGGACTATCGTTTTATCAATGCCTATAAAACAAGCAAGTTCTCAACATGACTTAAGTTTAAACCATCAGGAATGGTTAAAGCAAAATTTTAAAAATGTTGAAGGTATGACAGTTGAGCTAGATAGCCTTTTTTCTACATTTGAAAATACTTTAAAAAACTTTAATAGTTTACATGGTATGGCAAACTCAAGAGCTAGATTAAGAATGACAACTCTGTATCAAGTAGCGGCTGCAAATAATGGAATAGTAGTTGGCACAGGAAACAAAGTTGAGGATTTTGGAGTAGGTTTTTACACAAAATATGGTGATGGTGGAGTTGATATTTCACCAATAGCTGATTGCAATAAGACAGAAATCTGGGAATTAGGAAAAGAATTAAAAATTTTACAAGAGATTATTGACGCCCCTCCAACAGATGGTTTATGGGATGATGGTAGAACTGATGAAGGTCAGTTAGGCTTAAGTTATAAAGAACTCGAAGAAGCAATGGAAAATGAAAATTCAAAAAATAGAGAAAAATATATCCAAATAAGAAACGCAAATTTGCATAAAATGGATCCAATTCCAGTTTGCAAGATTCCTAGCTAATCAAATAGATTCACAAATCTATAATTAAAGTATATTCCTTAAATAATGAATAAAGATATTTTTTTAACAAATAGCTATGGTGGAAAAAAAGAAAAATTTCAGCCAATAGATAAAAATGATATTAAAATGTATGTTTGTGGTCCCACAGTTTATGATGATCCACATATAGGAAATGCAAGACCATTAGTCGTATTTGATATTCTTTTTAAAGTTTTAAAATGTAAATATGGCAAAGATAATGTTACATATGTTAGGAATATTACAGATATTGATGATAAAATAATTCAATCTGCAAAAGATAAAAAAATTACAATCTCTGAATTAACAAATAAGATAAATATTAATTTCCAAAAGGATTGTAAATATCTCAATTGTGAAGAACCTAGCTTTCAACCCAAAGCAACAGAAAATATAAACGAAATGATCAAAATGATCAGCATTTTAATTGAGAAAGGTTTTGCTTATGAAAGTAAAAGACATATTTATTTTGAGGTTAAAAAATTTAAAGATTATGGAAAATTATCAAATAAAAAAATAGACGATCTAATATCAGGATCTAGAGTAGAGGTATCAAGCAATAAGAAAAATGCTGAAGATTTTGTGTTATGGAAACCTTCAAGTGAAGATGAGCCAAGTTGGTCATCACCTTGGGGAAATGGTAGACCAGGCTGGCACTTAGAATGTTCGGTAATGTCAAAAAAATATCTTGGTGATAATTTTGATATACATGGAGGGGGTAGAGATTTAATATTTCCACACCATGAAAATGAAATTGCCCAATCACGATGTGCTAATGAAACTGAAGTTTTTTCAAATTATTGGATACATAATGGATTTATTACCTTATCAAATGAAAAAATGGCAAAATCACAGGGCAATATTTTAAAGATAAGTGATTTTAAAAAGAATGTAAATGGTCAAGCTCTTAGACTAGCTTTAATTAGCGCTCAGTATAGACAGCCTTTAGATTGGAATGATAAACTTTTAGACGAAAGTCAAAAAACAATCGATAAATGGTACAAAAGTTATATTGAACTGGAAAAGTCCAAACTAATTTCTGATGATGATCTTTATCCTTTGTATGATGATTTAAATACACCAAAGTACATTGCCAATCTTCATAAACTATATGAAAAATCTCAATCAGGTAATGCAGAGGATAAAAAAAAGTTTGTATCTGCATGTAATTTTGTAGGACTATTAACTGAAACTAAAGATGAATGGGATAATTTCAAAAAAAATAAATCTGACTTAAGTGATGAGTTAATTGAAATAAAAATTAAAGAACGAAATCAGGCTAGAGATGATAAAAATTACGAATTAGCTGATAAAATCCGTAATGAGCTTTTGGAAAAAGGAGTTCAAATAGAGGATAAAGATGGTAAAACCTCGTGGAAATTTAAATAATGTCAGACAAAATATACATATTTGATACAACTTTACGAGATGGCGCGCAAACACAAGGTGTAGATTTTTCTTTAGATGACAAAGAAAAAATCTCTCTAGCATTAGATAATCTTGGTGTTGATTACATAGAAGGAGGATGGCCAGGAGCTAATCCCACGGACACAGAGTTTTTTAATAAACAACATTCTTTTAACCATTCTATATTAACAGCTTTTGGAATGACAAAAAAATCAGATCATAGCGCCGAGAATGATCCAATGATTTCCTCTTTAATAAATTCTAAGGCAAATTCAATTTGTTTATTTGGAAAATCTTGGGATTTTCATGTTGATGTTGCTCTAGGCATATCCAAAGATCAAAATTTAAAAAATATTAGCGAAAGTGCAAAACATATAATTAATTCAGGAAAAGAATTTATGTTCGATGCTGAGCATTTTTTTGACGGATATAAGTCAAATAAAGAATACGCTTTAAGTTGCATCAAGTCAGCATTTGATCAAGGCGCCAGGTGGATTGTATTATGTGATACAAATGGTGGTACCTTGCCTCATGAAATATCAAAAATAGTTTCAGATGTATCAAAACATATACCTGGTAAAAATTTAGGAATTCATGCTCACAACGATACAGAAAATGCAGTTGCAAATTCTTTAGTTGCAATCCAAGCCGGAGTTAGACAGGTCCAGGGAACAATCAATGGTTTAGGGGAAAGATGTGGTAATGCTAATTTAATGTCTCTTATACCTTCATTGTATTTAAAACAGGAATTTTCAAACAATTATGAAATAAATATAAAAGAGGAGAATATTAAGCATTTAACACAATGCTCTAGGTTATTAGATGAAATTTTAAACAGAAAACCAAACAAACATTTGCCTTACGTTGGTGCTGCAGCTTTTTCACATAAAGGTGGAATGCATGTTTCAGCGGTTCAGAAAGATCCAAAAACTTATGAACACATTGATCCAAAAGAAGTTGGCAATGTTAGAAATATAGTTGTGTCAGATCAGGCTGGACAATCAAATATCTTATCAAGATTAGGAACCATTGGAATTGATATCAAAAAAAATGACCCTAAAATTAAAGAACTTCTGGACGAAGTAAAAGGAAGAGAGTTTATTGGTTATAGTTATGATGGTGCAGACGCATCATTTGAATTATTAGCAAGAAGAATAGTTGGCGAAATACCGAGATACTTAATTATTAAGGCATATGATGTATCTGTTAAAAAAAATTCGTCAGGAGATATTATTTCATCTGCAAAAGCAGAATTAGAAGTAGATGGAGAAACAATTATTTGTGAAGGTGAAGGGAACGGACCAGTTAATGCTTTGGATAATGCAATTAGAAAAAACATAAAAAAAATTTCTAAATACTCTGATTATCTTAAAGACTTAAGATTAGTTGATTATAAAGTAAGAATATTAAATACAGGAACAGAAGCTGTAACTAGGGTTTCTATTGAGAGCACGGATTCTAAAGGAAAAAACTGGTTTACAATTGGAGTTTCTCCAAACATTATAGATGCATCATTTAAAGCATTAATAGATAGTCTTGATTATAAGTTATTTAAAGACAATGCACCAGCAAGTGCTTAATGAGTTTTAACAATATATCATTTATTTTGCATAAGCCTCAGCTATCTGAAAATATAGGACTATGTGCAAGAGGAATGAAGAACTTTGGTTTTAAAAATTTATCATTGGTAGGACCAAGGCCAATATTCCCAAATGACAAAATTAAAGCAACTTCTGTTGGAGCTAAAGATATAATAGAAAAAGCAAATATTTTTACTAATTTGGAAAAATCTTTAAACAAAACTGATATTCTTATTGCAACATCAGCTAGATTTAGAAATAAAAATATTAAACATATTTCATTAGACGAATTAAAAAAAATTGATTTTTCAAAAAAAGTAAGTTTTTTGTTTGGTTCCGAGGCCTCAGGATTAACGAATAACGAAGTGAGCTACGCTGACTATACTTTACAGATCCCAAGTAATGCTAAATTTAGGTCATTAAATCTTTCACACAGTTTAGTAATAGTAGCCCAAACTGTTTCTAGCATAATTTCAAAAGGAAAATTTGATTTTCAAAAATCAAAAAAAATACAAAAAGCAACCAAGAAAGAGATTTCTGCAATGTTAAATTTTTGTTTAACAACCCTAGAAAATAAAAATTTTTTTAAACAAAAAGCTAAAAAACCCATAATGCTTGAAAATTTGAGAAGTATTTTTTATAAAATGGAACTCTCTCAAAAAGAAATACGCATTTTATCAAGTGTATTTGCGGGTTTAATTAAAAAACCTTGATTGACAAAAATATATTGATGTCTATAAACCCCATAACTGCAATATGACAAAACGATTAAACTCAAAACATAAAGTCGATAGAAGACTTAAAGTAAATTTATGGGGAAGACCCAAAAGTCCATTTAATACTAGAGCATATCCTCCGGGCCAACATGGACAGTCAAAATCATCTAAACCATCTGATTACGGAATTCAGCTTCACGCTAAACAAAAACTAAAGTGTTACTACGGTAACATGAACGAAAGACAGTTTAGAAACATGTATAAAAGAGCAATAATGAAAAAAGGTGATACAGCTGAAAATTTAATTGGATTATTAGAAAGAAGATTGGATGCCGTGATCTATAGATCAAAACTATCAAATACTATTTTTTCATCAAGACAATTGATTAACCACGGTCATGTAAGGGTAAATGGAAAAAAAGTTAATATATCAAGCTATCAGGTTAAGGAAGAGGATAGTGTTGAGATTAGAGATAAATCTAAACAATTAGCTTTAATTGATATTGCACTTGCAAATAAAGAAAGAGAAGTACCAGAATATTTACAATTAGATGAGAAAAATAAAAAAGTTAAATTCGTAAGAATTCCAAAATTTGAAGAAGTTCCATATCCAGTTGTAATGGAGCCTAATTTGGTAATTGAGTATTATTCAAGATAATCATTCTGATTAAAAGAACTTCAAAAATTCACATAGAAAAAATTCTCTCAGAAAATCCAGACTGGAAAATATTGGATATTGGATGTGGATATGGTGCAAATAAGTATGCAACTACAATAAGCGATATTATGGATTTGTCAGATCATTATAAAGATAAATCTTTCATAAAAATTACAGAAAAAAAATTACCTTTTAAAGATAACGAGTTTGATTTTGTTATCGCCTCTCACGTTGCTGAACATGTTGAAGATATTTCTTATTTTTTTAATGAATTATCTAGAGTTGGAAAAAAAGGATATATCGAAGTACCAACAAGACTTGAAGATAATCTGGTTTTTGAAAATAAAAAAGCTCATATTTGGCACCTAATATTTGATGATGTTAATAAAAGAATTAATATTTCAAAAAAACAACAATACTTTGAACCAGTTTTAACCGTAGGAACAATAAAAAAACTAAATGAATATTTTCGTGAAAGTTTAGTAATAGAGTTAAGTTGGGAAGATAGTATTAAATTTAATATGGATGAAGATAATTTAAAAACCCCAGTTAAAATCTCAATTTTAAATTTGTTAAAAAAATATTTTTCAAAAAAAATTAGGTTATTAATTAAATAAGATTAGTTTTTCTTTTTAAATTCAATTCCATTATCTTCAAAAAGTTTCGCTAATTCGCCACTTTCGTACATTTCCTTTATTATATCACAACCACCTATGAACTCATTTTTAACATATAATTGAGGAATTGTTGGCCAATCACTAAAAACTTTAATTCCTTCTCTAAGGTTTTGGTCTGTTAAAACATTTACACCTTTGAAATTAACTTCAAGTATTTTTAAAATGTTTGTTACAGCCATCGAAAATCCACACTGAGGAGCATCAGGCGTTCCTTTCATAAATAAACATACTTCGTTACTTTTTATTTCATTTTTAATTAATTCATTAGTTTGATTATCCATTTAGTTCTCCTGTGTTTTAACTGCTAATGCGTGTAACTCATTTCCCATTTTGCCTTTAAGAGAATTATATACCATCTTGTGCTGCTGAATTTTACTTTTTCCTGCAAATTGCGACGAAATTACTGTAGCCGAGTAATGATTGCCGTCTCCTGCAAGATCTTGAATTTCTATTTTTGCATCAGGAAGCGCTTCTTTAATTAAGCTTTCTATTTCTTTTAAATCCATTGCCATTAGTTAACCATATATTCCTTTAGCCATTTTTTATAGCCTTCTTTAATATCGTCAATTGATATTTTTAGATCATTTCCGTAAGTAATCTGATTACTTTCTATTATACCCAATTTATCAAAATGGATTGAATCCTTTTTAAGTATTTTTACAACAGTTTCTAGATTTTCTGGCTTTATTTCTATTATATACCTTCCCTGGTCTTCTCCAAAAAAATACTCAAATTTATTTACTAAACTTTCAGTGGGAAATAATTTTACTCCTTTATCTCCTTTCATGCTCATTTTTGAAACAGCAGTTAAAATTCCTCCCAAGGAAACATCATGACATGTTTCAATCAAATTCTTATTTTTTAAATTTAAAATACTCATTCCATTTTGTTTTTCATTGAATAAATTAATTTCAGGAGGTGGGCCTTTTTGATTAGATAAAATATTTTTTGCAAATATTGATTGGTCTAAATGACCCTCCGTTTTTCCAATTACTAGTAGATAGTTTCCATTATTTTTTAATTCCATTGTAACCATCTGTTTATAATCAGATAGTAGACCTATACCCCCAATAGATGGTGTAGGTTTAATTCCCTTATCTTTTGTCTCATTATAGAAAGAGACATTTCCTGAAACCACAGGGTAATTTAAATATTTAGAAGCTTCCGTAATTCCTTCAACACATTCAACAAATTCTCCCATATTTTTCTCTTTTTCTGGGTTTCCAAAATTAAGGCAATTAGTAATAGCTATTGGTTTAGCTCCAACAGCAATCATATTTCTCCAACTTTCACAAACCACTTGCTTGCCTCCTGTTAACGGATGAGCATGACAATAAGTTGCCGATGAGTCAACCGCAGCAGCTACAGCTTTATTAGTTCCATGCACTCTTACAACACCTGCGTTACCACCTGGTTTTTGAATAGTATCACCCATAACCGTATGATCATATTGGTTCCATATCCATTCCTTATCTGCAATGTTTGGGTCAGTTAAAATTTTATTTAAGCAATCACTTAGTTTTAAAGACTTAAAATCATCTTTTGAAAATTTATTTTCCTTAGGTAATTTAGCTTTTATCCATTTTCGGTCATACATAGGAGCATTTTCAGCTAAAAAATCTATTGGAATTTCAGCAACTTTTTTATTTTCAAAAAATAATTCTATATTTTTGCTATTTGTGGTTTTTCCAATAACAGCAAAATCTAAGTTCCATTTATCAAATATCTTTTTTGCTTCATTTTCTTTTCCTGCCTCTAACACAATCAGCATCCTCTCTTGGCTTTCTGAGAGCATTATTTCATAAGGTGTCATATTTTCTTCTCTACAAGGAACTTTTGTTAAATCAATTTCAATTCCCAAATCACCTTTGGATGCCATTTCAATACTAGATGAGGTTAGACCAGCAGCACCCATATCTTGAATAGAAATGATAGAATTTCCAGCCATAAGCTCAAGACAAGCTTCAAGGAGAAGTTTCTCAGTAAATGGATCACCAACTTGAACTGTTGGTTTTTTTTCTTCTATTTTATCATCAAAAATAGCTGATGCCATACTTGCACCATGAATACCATCTCTACCAGTTTTTGAACCAACGTAAATAACGGGTTTATTAACTCCAGCAGCTTTTGAGTAAAATATTTTATTTTTATTAACCAGACCTAACGTCATTGCATTAACTAAAATATTTCCATTATAAGATTCGTCAAAACAAGTTTGGCCAGCGATAGTTGGAACACCAATGCAATTGCCGTATCCACCAATACCTTTAACAACACCTCTTAATAGATTTCTAGTTTTTTCATGGTCAGTTGAGCCAAAGTGAATTGAGTTTAAATTAGCAATAGGTCTTGCGCCCATGGTGAATACATCTCTCATAATTCCACCAACGCCTGTTGCTGCACCCTGATAGGGCTCAATAAAAGAAGGATGGTTATGGCTTTCTATTTTAAATACAATTGCATCATCATCTTCAATATCAACTACACCAGCATTTTCTCCTGGACCTTGGATAACCTGATCACCTTTTGTGTGCAATTTTTTAAGATGTCTTCTAGATGATTTATAAGAACAGTGTTCATTCCACATTGCTGAAAAAACACCTAATTCTGTTATATTTGGAGTTCTCTTTAATAGATCACAGATTTTTTTATATTCATCTTTCTTCAATCCGTGTTCAATTGCTATTTGTTCATTAACTTCATTCATTACATGCTACCTATTAAATTATCAAAAAATAATGATCCATCTTCACCAGAGAGATATGGGTCAATCATTCTTTCTGGATGGGGCATCATTCCTAAAATATTTTTGTCTTTATTAAATATTCCAGCTATATTTTTTAAAGCACCGTTTGGATTATTTTTTTCATCATCATTTCCTTTATGATCACAATAAGTAACCGCTATTTGACCATTATCCTCGATAGATTTTAATTCATCGCTTGAGCAAAAATAATTTCCTTCGTTGTGAGCAATGTGAAGTTCTAAAACATCTTTTTTTATTTTTTCAAAATATTTATTTTCTTTATTTTTAATTTTTACAAAAACATTTTTACAAATAAAATTTAGGTATTTATTTTGCTGAAGTATTCCGGGCAACAAACCTGTTTCTGTTAGTATTTGAAAACCATTACAGATACCAAGCACCAATCCTCCAGAATTTGCAAAATCAATTACAGATTTAATAATTCTTGATTTACCAGCAATACTCCCGCATCTAAGGTAATCACCGTAGGAGAAACCACCTGGTAATACTATTAAATCACTTTTAGGAATTTCAATATCATTGTGCCAAACCATTTGATTTTCAAAACCAAATTTCTTTAAAGCAACATCCATATCTCTATCACAATTTGAACCAGGAAATATAATTACAGATGATTTCATTCAGTAGTTACAAGATTCTATAATCCTCAATAACTAGGTTTGCTAAAAGCTTCTTACACATTTCTTCTACTTGCAATTTAGCTTTACTTTCATCACTCTCATTTACCTCAATATCAAAATATTTACCTTGTCTTACCTCTGAAACATTATCAAAGGTCATTCCATTTAAAGTTTGTTGTATTGCTTTACCTTGAGGATCAAGCACTCCATTTTTTAAAGTGACTATTACTTTTATTTTCATTTTTTCTTAATTTTTACTGCTTTTGGTTTGGGATAAGTTAATGGTCTTATGTTTGACTGTTCATGCAATATATTAAGTCTTATTGCAACTTCCTGGTAAGCTTCCACTAAGTTTCCTAAGTTATTTCTAAATCTATCTTTGTCTAGTTTTTTATCTGTTCTCATGTCCCACAGTCTGCATGTATCAGGACTGATTTCATCTGCTAATATAACTTCTCTTCTTCCGTCAGTTTCACATCTTCCAAATTCAACTTTAAAATCTACTAATTTAATTCCAACACCTCTAAACATCCCCTGAAGAAAATCATTAATTCTTCTGACTTCTTCGTAGATAAAGTCTAACTCAAAAACATCCATCCATTTAAACGCCAGAATATGTTCTCGACTTACTAATGGGTCTCCTAAATCATCATTCTTTAAACAATACTCAACTAATGGATAATCAAGTACAGTTCCATCTTCTATTCCCAATCTTTTTGTTAAGGAACCTGTTGCTATATTTCTTACAACAAATTCAATTGGTATAATTTCAACTAACTTAACAAGCTGTTCTCTCATATTAAGTCTTTTAACTAAATGATTTTTTATTCCAACATTACTTAATTGAGTTAGAACATGCTCTGAAATTCTATTATTTAAAATTCCTTTACCTTCAATAACGTCTTTCTTTTGATTATTAAAAGCGGTTGCATCATCTTTGAAATGTTGAATTACTAAATTTTTATCATTGGTTGCATAAATAATCTTAGCTTTACCCTCGTATAACTTTTTACCTTTTTTCATTACTTAAATACCCTGTTAAAAATTAAATTAACATTCTTAAAGTGTGAGGAATAATCAAATATTTTTTTCATTTTTTTACTTGATATCCTAGATGTAATGCTATTGTCATTCATCACAACATCTAAAAGGTTAAGATTATCTGCTATGCATTTTTTGGCATGAGCTTGCACTAATCTATAAGAGTTTTCTCTAGTTAAACCTGATTTAGTTAGTTCTAACATCAACTCTTGGGAGAAAATGGTACCCTTTGTTATATTAAGATTATTGAGCATTTTGTTTGGATAAACGATCATTTTATCCAACAAGTTCGCTAGTCTTACTAATGCAAAATCTAATGTTATATTTGCATCTGGTCCAATATTTCTTTCAACACTTGAATGTGAGATATCCCTTTCATGCCACAAAGCAATATTCTCCAACGCTGGCATCGTATAGCTTCTAACCATTCTAGCTAGTCCCGTTAAGTTTTCACTTAATATCGGATTTTTTTTATGTGGCATTGCACTTGAACCTTTTTGTTTTTTTGAGAAAAACTCCTGTAATTCATAAACCTCAGTTCTTTGCAAATGTCTTATTTCTGTTGAAACTCTTTCAATTGATCCAGCTATAATTCCTAAAACTGAGAAGTAATAAGCATGTCTATCCCTTGGAATAACTTGAGAAGATATAGGTTCAACTTTTAATCCTAGTTTTTTAGCAACATGTTTCTCTACATTGGGATTAATGTTGGCAAATGTGCCAACAGCACCAGATATCGCGCATGTTGAGATTTCATCTATTGCACTAATTAATCTTTTTCTATTTCTTTTAAACTCCTCATAGAAAGACGCTAATTTAAGTCCAAAAGTAATTGGTTCTGCATGAATACCATGGCTTCTACCCATACATGGTGTAAATTTGTATTTTTTCGCTTTAGATTTTAAAACTTTTAAAATTTGATCAATATCTTTTACTAAAATTTTACCAGACTGAACTAATTGAATGTTAAAACTTGTATCCACCACGTCTGATGACGTCATTCCTTGGTGTAAATATCTTGCTTTAATTCCAACTTTTTCAGTAACAGAGGTTAGAAAAGCTATCACGTCATGTTTAACTTTAGCTTCAATATTGTGAATTCTTTTAACATTAATTTTAGCTTTTTTCCTAACTGCACTTGCGACACCTTTTGGAATAGTTCCTAATTTTTCCATTCCTTCTGCTGCAGCAATCTCTAAATCTAACCAGATTTGATATTTATTATGTTCGGACCAGATATCCGTAAGTTCTTTTCTAGAGTATCTTGTTATCATTAATTATATGGAGGCCTCTTATAACCTTTAACAGATTCTGTAAAAATTTCATAAGAGTCTTCTGTTATTCCTATAGTATGCTCAAATTGTGCCGATAAAGACTTATCCTTTGTAACTGCTGTCCACCCATCATTAAGTACTTTTACATCTAATTTACCAACATTTATCATAGGTTCTATTGTAAATGTCATGCCAGGTGTTAATTCGTTTCCAGTATTTTTCTTACCATAATGAAGAATGTTAGGTCGTTCGTGAAAAGTGTTACTAATACCGTGGCCACAGAAATCTCTTACTACTGAAAAACCTCTTTCTTCAACAAAGGATTGAATTTCATAACCAATATCGCCTAATTTAATACCAGGTTTTAAAATTTTTATTCCTTTCATCATAGACTCGTAGGTTGTCTCAATTAAGTTTTTTGCTTTTACTGGAATTTCTCCAATAGTAAACATCCTACTTGTGTCCCCATAGTACTCATTAACTATTGCTGTTACATCTATGTTTACTGCGTCACCTTCATTTAAAACTCTATCGGATGGAATACCATGACAAACAACATGGTTTAAAGATGTACATAAAGATTTTTTAAAACCTCTGTAGTATAATGGAGCAGAGTGACCACCATTATCTCTTATGAATTCATATCCTAATTGATCAATTCTATCCGTTGTAACACCTGCTTTAACCTCTTCGGTTAACATGTCTAAAGTTTTTGATGCAAGTTTCCCAGCAATTCTCATTTTTTCAAATTTTTCTGAATAATTATTCATCTATAATTTTTATTTTCTTTTCAATTTTTATTTCTTTAGAATTTAAACTACACCTGTAAGCAAGAAAGCTTACTCCAGATTTTTTAGCTTCTAAATATTCTTTATAATAAGTAGAGTCTATATCTTTTGCTATTCTAAAATTATTTATACCCTGAATTTGAGTTAAAAATAAGACATAAGGTTTATATCCTTTTTTAATAGATTCCTTTAATTTTAGAAGATGTTTTGTACCTCTTGAGGTAACAGCATCTGGAAATTCAGCCAAATCATTTTCTCTCATTAACGTTGTATTCTTTACTTCTAATATTTTCTTATCACATAAAAAGTCAAATCTTGTGTCATCAGAATATTTAAACTCTGCTCTGATATTTTTAATCGTACTAAATTCTTTAATTAATTTATTCTCTAAGGCATGTTCGACAATTCTATTCGCTCTATGAGTATTTACTCCAATTATTCTTTTTTTTACCTTTATCATCTCAAGAGTAAATTTTAATTTACGTTTTGAATCATTGTGTTCACTTATCCAAGCGTCATTTCCTTGATCCAATAAACCCATCATAGAGCCTGTATTTGGACAGTGTGCCACGACAGTTTTATTATTTACTTCTATATCTGTGAAAAATCTCTTATATCTCCGGATTAATTTGCCTTTTAATAAAGTGTTGGTAAATTTCATACAATTTTATTTATATTTAG
The DNA here is from genome assembly GCA_014653935.1 of Pelagibacterales bacterium SAG-MED23. The sequence goes on from JACWDU010000002.1 coordinate 35,055, forward strand.
AAATGACTAATAAAAAAGAAATATCTGCATCAATTATAATCATAGGTAATGAGGTATTATCAGGCAGAACAAAAGATTTAAATACAAGTGCACTTGCAACTTGGTTAAATTCTCTAGGTATTACAGTAGGCGAGGTGAGAGTAATCCCAGACATTGAGCAAACAATAATTGATACGGTTCATGAATTAAGAGTTAAATATAGCTATGTGTTTACCACAGGCGGTATTGGACCAACCCATGATGATATTACTGCAGAATCAATTTCAAAAGCTTTCAATATTGAATATGGCTTTCACAAAGAAGCATTTGCTATTTTAGAAAAATATTATGAACCAGGAAATTTTAATGATGGTAGACAGAAAATGGCAAAGATGCCAGTTTCAGCAAACCTAATTTTAAATCCATCAAGTGGTGCTCCCGGATTTTATGTAGAAAATGTTTTTTCTCTACCAGGGGTTCCATCAATATTAAAAGCAATGATTGGTGGATTAAATAATGTCTTAGTTGGAGGAGATCCAATTCTAAGTAAAACAATTAATTTAAGAACTTATGAAAGTGAAATTGCTAGTTCCTTAACCGATGTTCAAGATAACAATAAAGATGTAGAAATTGGAAGCTATCCTTTTTTTAGACAAGGTAAATTGGGTGTCTCAATTGTATTAAGATCTAAAGATCAGGATAAAATTGATCTATGTAACTCATTAATTCTTGAATTTGTAAAAGCAAAAAATATTGAAGTTGTTGAATTAGAGTAATGTTGTATTTTGCTTACGGAAGTAATCTTAATCTTTTTCAAATGAAGCGGAGGTGTAAAGATTCTGTTTTCTTAAAAAAATACGAACTTAAAGATTACAGATTAAATTTTAGAAGCAAATATAGAGCTGCAGATATAGAAAAGAGTAAAAATTCTTTAGTTCCTGGTGCTTTATTTGAAATATCAAAAAGTGATGAAAAAAAATTGGACGTCTATGAAGATTATCCAATTCTTTACAAAAAACTTTATTTTACCTATTACAATAAAACAGTGATGACTTACATCATGGTTAATAAAACAGAATTTAGATATCCAACTGAAAGATATTTAAATGTTGTTAAAAGAGGATACAAAGATTGTAAGTTAGATACTAAATACTTAAAAATAGCCCTTCAACCAGTTAAGTAAATGCTATCAAAAAAACAAATATTTAATAAAGGAATATTGGCTGTTGCCCCTCACATGTTTTCAGTAATTCCTTTTGGAATTGTATGTGGAGCAATTGGTATTGAGCTAGGTTTTAGTCCAGTATTAGTTTATGCGATGTCTATCATTATTTTTGGAGGCGCTTCTCAAATTGTCTTTTTACAACTTCTATCTGGTGGAGCTTCAGCATTAATTGCTGTAACTTCAGTTGGAGTAATTAATTCTAGACACTTATTATATGGTGCTGTTTTATCTGAATACTTAGAAAAACTCTCATTTATTAAAAAGCTTTTGATATCTTATTTAGTTGTAGACCAGGGGTTTGCAGAATCTAATAAGTTCTTTCAAAAAAATAAATATGAAACTCATCTTCATTATCATTTATTAGGAAGTGGAGGAACCTTATGGGTTTGTTGGCAGATATCTACATTAGCTGGAATAATTCTTGGCTCATTTGTACCAGAAGAATTAGGATTGAAATTTGCAGTTCCTTTAACTTTTATCGCAATTGTTGTTCAAGATATTAAAAAATTAGATCATGTAATAGTTATGATTACGTGTGGATTAAGTTCTTTATTATTTTTTGATGCACCCTTTAAATCATACATAATCATTTCACCTATAATTGCATTGTTTGTTGCTGCATTGGTTTTGAGGCTAAAAAAATGACTTGGTTTACAATTATAATTGCAGGAATAATTACTTATTGTATGAGAATGACTATGGTTGCTTTAGTAGATAGAGATCTTTTAGGAGAACGAGTAAAAGCAGTTTTAGCTTATGTACCATCAGCCGTATTTCCAGCAATAATATTTCCTGGAATATTTATTAATGATTATGGAATGTTTATAGAAATGAATGATCCTAAAATTTTTGGTGCAATAGTTGCTATACTAGTTGGTTATTTTTCAAGAAATGTAATAGCTACTATAATATCTGGGCTATTTTCATATTGGATTATTATATTTTTATTATAAGATTTATCTATGAGTATCACCATATCAGAGAGTAATTTCTACAAAAAGAACGGCTACTTATTAAAAGATCAACTTATCTCAAATAAAGATATCAATAAGTTAAATGGTTTAATTAATAAAATTGTAACCAAAGAAAAGAACAGTAGAAAAAAGGTTAAAGATCAAGGTGGCACTCAAAGTTACAACAATTACCATTTTGTATTTAATAATAACTCATCGAAAAATAAAGAAATATTAAGATTAAATAACCCTCAAAATAACAATAAATTATTTTATGATTTATCGAGAAATAAAAAGATTATTGATATTGTTAAAAAGCTTATTGGTGGAACAGTAAGATTTCATCTTGGTAAATTAAACTTTAAGTTACCTAATAAGAAAAAAGGTAGCTTGGTTGAATGGCATCAGGACTTTGCTTTTTATCCTCATACAAATGATGATTTAATTACAGTAGGTATTTATCTTGAGGATTGTGATGAAAAAAATGGTCCCTTAAAAGTTATTAAGGGCTCTCATAAAAAAGAATTATTTAGTCATCATAGCAATGATAATTACTTTGTAGGTAAAATTAATACTAAAAAAAACAAAATTAATTTAAAAAAATCAGTTTCTTTGACTGGAAAAGCAGGTTCAGTTGCTTTCTTTCATTGTCGAACTATTCATGGTTCAGGTTTAAATCATACTAATGGTTCAAGACCTCTGATACTATTTGGTTATAGAGCATGTGATGCGTGGCCTATTATTAATGATGGTAATCCACATCCAGAGACAAATTTTGAAAATTATGATAAAAATATTATTTATGGAAAAAAATCAATAGTCCCAAGATGTACAGATGTACCTGTAATTATTCCATTACCTAAAAAGAAACACTACGTTTCTATTTATCAGCTTCAGAAAAGTAATTAAAATATTAGCCCGAATAGACTAAGTATAAGTAGGGCTTCCATTCCAACAAACATATCTAATATTTTTTGATTATATGGATTGAATTTTTATCAAGACTTTTAATTGCCCACCCATCATTAGCATGGGCATGTGGATGGACAATTAAGAGGATCACGAAAGCAACTAAATGAAGAAAAAAGAATAATGATAATCTCACGATTCTATTTTTAGAATATTGATTTGTTTTAATTAGGTTCTAATTTCGTTACGATTATGAATAATAATCACATTTTAAACACACATTATTTTAGGTATAAGATTAATATATGAAATATATTTTATTAGGTGCTGCTATCGCTTTTGCAATGTATTTAGGCGATAAATACATTCTTTAGTAAGTCAATTTTATACAAGTTAATTACCGTTTAATTTGCTAAATGTATTTAATGAGGTTCAAATTTATAATAGTTTTTATAACTTCTTTATTTGTATTTGAAATTTCAAACGCACATAATCATTTTCCAATCACAAGAGATTCTGAGGCAAACATATTTAAAGGGAAGGTTCTTTATGAACAGCATTGTGCTTCATGCCATATGGTAAATTTAGTGGGTGCAGCGGATTGGAAGGGTGTTGATAAGGATGGTCATAGAAAAGCTCCTCCTTTAAATGGCACAGGACATACTTGGCATCATTCAGATGAAATTCTTCATAAAATAATTAAACTTGGTTTTGCAAAATTAATTAATAATTATGAAGGTAAAATGTATGGTTTCGGCGAAAAAATAAATGATGAGGGTATTGATAATGTGCTTTCTTATATTAAATCATATTGGGCAGATGATATATATCAACATCAAATAAGTATGAGTAAATAATATGAGCGCTGAAGCAATAAGTTTTAATTGGAAATGTAAACATACATGGAGAAGAAGTGCTAAGAATACAGCTTGGTGCTTGTTAGGTTGTGCTATTGGTGATTTTGGAACTATACTATTTTTTCAATTAACAAAAATTCCATTCCCAGTTTTAAGTATTATGATTTTAGCAATAATTAATGGTTTAATTACAAGTGTAATTTTAGAGACATTTATTTTAATAAAACAAAATTTTACTTTTCAAAAAGCTTTAAAGACCGCGTTAGGAATGAGCTTTATTTCAATGATTAGCATGGAAGTAACAATGAATATAACAGATTATCTATTAACAGGTGGTGCAATGCTTACATGGTGGGTTGTGCCTATAATGCTAGCAGTTGGGTTTGTTACTCCTTGGCCATATAACTACTGGAGACTAAAAAAGTTTAATCAAGCCTGTCATTAATAATTAGATCATGATTGATTATTGTATTATTGGCTCAGGTATTTCTGGCTCAACGATTGCTAATCTTTTAAAGAAAAAATCTATAGTCCATGTTTTTGATAAAGCCAAAGGTGTAGGGGGCAGAAGTTCTTTTAAAAGATACAAAAACAACATTGGATTTGATCACGGTCTTCAATATCTATCTCCAAAATCATTAGAATTTAAAAAGTTTACAAAAAAATTAATAAATCAAAAAGTTCTTAAAAAATGGAATGGAGATCATAAGTTTTTAAATAACAATGTTCAGCAAGATAAAAAACATATTAAATTAATCGGCGTAAAGGGAAACAACGAAATAAGTAAACATTATTTAAAAAAAATTAATTATACGCTTAATTCAGAATTAACAAGGATTAGAAGAGATAAAGGTATATGGAATTTAACCTTTGAGGATAAACAAATACAATCAAAAAACTTAATATTAACAGCTCCATTTCTACAATCAAAAAAACTTTCACAAAAATTTGTTAAAACCCAACTGTTTAAAAATAAAGTCAAAATGAATTCTAATTTAACAGTTTTGCTAATGACTAATAGAACTAATAATAAAGCCAGCAGTTATTTTACAAACGATGAAACTTTAGGTTGGATCTCATATGAGAATTCTAAAAAAAGATTTAAATATAATAAGGATTTATGGGTACTACAAAGCACTTTTAAGTATGGGGATAAACATACTGATAATTATAGAAATAAAAGAAAATATTATACCAATGTACTAATCAATAAATTCAAAAAACTTACAGGTATTAAAATTAAAAAAATATACTTCACTCATATCCATGGATGGAAGTATTCGTCTAATTTAAAAGCTATAAATGTTAAAAGTTATTGGGATAAAAAATGTGGTCTTGGAATATGTGCAGATTGGTTTGGAGGACCAAGACTTGAGAATGGTTGGCTGAGTGCTAATGATTTATATACTAAAATAATTAAAAGATAGGATAATTATCTATATTTTAAATTGTGATAAGCGTCGATTTGTTAAATGTAGTATAAAAATTTATTTAGTATTTTAAATTATGATTGAACAAATAAGCATTTACTTAACATCAATGATTCTTGGAATAATGTTATTCTTTTCCTTTGTTATAGCACCTGTTGTGTTTACTACATTAGACGAAGAGAATGCTCGTAAATTTATAAGAAGAATATTTCCTTTTTATTACAACGTAAATCTTGGGATAAGTTTAATAGTTTTAGTAATATTTTTATTATTGAGTAAATTTGGAATAGATCTTTATCTAATTTTAGCAATCACACTTTTATTTGCTACTTCAAATTATCTATTAATGCCTTTGATCAATAAATACAGAGATGAAAAACAAGATAAAAAATTTAAATATTCTCATTTTATGTCCGTAGTTATTAATTTTATTCAAATGATATTTTTAGTAATTTTACTAATTTAATGAGCGGTTTATCTTCAAAGGAATTAGATCAATATTCTAATAAAATACTTGAGGATTACGATACAAAAAATCCTAGCCAGATTTTTAAAGATAAAGTTAAAATCACTAATGAAGATGCTTTAATAATCCAATCTAAAGTTGCTGATTTAAGATTAAAAAGAGGTGAAGAAATCATTGGTTATAAAATAGGATGTGTTTCAAAAGATACTCAAAAAAAAATGGGCTTTACTCATCCAGCAAGTGGATTTCTTTGGAAAAATGAGCTGCATCAAAGCGGAGTGGAACTTAACAAAAAAGATTATTCTAATCCTGCAATGGAGGCAGAATTTGGAGTTATACTTAATAGAGATATTAATCCAGACCTAGTATCATTTGATTATATATTAGAGTCTGTTCAATCAATTTATCCCTTGATAGAAATACATAATTTAGTTTTTAATGGAGACGCTCCAAATGGTGCAGAACTTTTAGCCAATAATGCAATTCATGCTGGAGTTGTTTTAGGACCTGAGAACAAAGTTCCAAACAGCAATGAAATCACTGATTTAAAACTAATCTATGACAATGAAGTAGTCGATAAATGGATAGATAAAAAATGGCCTTTTGATATGCTCGGTGAAATAGAGTGGTTAGTGAAAGATAAAGCAAAAACAAAAAATATTTTGAAAAAAAACGATTTAATTTTAACAGGTGCTTATGGATTTCCTGTTCCTATTAATGAAAAGAAACTGATAGAGGTTACTTCTTCAGCTTTTGGGGACGTAACCTCAACATTTATTTAAATTATGAAAGGAAAAATCATGAGCAATATCATAACAATAGGAGTGATTGGTTTAGGAAATGCTGGGTCACCAATTTTAAATAATTTGTACAAATCAAAAAAGTATAACATTGTAGCTTTTGATATTGATAAAAATAAGCTTGATGATGTTTCTGAAGATATTACCAAAGCTAATTCTATTAAAGACCTTGCTGGAAAATGTAGTGTGGTCTTAACATGTCTACCTAAACCAGAGCATGTCCTAGAAGCCGTAGATGGAAAAGATGGTTTATTACATAACGCACTTTCAGGTATGGTTTGGATAGACACGTCCACAACTGACTTTAAACAAACTCAAAAATTAGCAGAAAAAGCGAAAACATTTGATGTTTCAATGCTAGAGGCTACTCTAACTGGTGGTGTTCATGCTTTACAAAATAACAATATGGTTTGCTTAGCTGGAGGAGATAAAGAAATATTCAATAAATGGAAAGAGATTTTACAAGATGCAATTGGTGAGGTTGTTGTACTTTGTGGTGATATAGGGGCAGGAGCTATTGCAAAAGTTGTTTCAAACATGCTTGCATTTACTAATATGGTTGCAGCGTCTGAATGCATGATGATTGCTAAAAAAGCAGGATTGGATTTAGAAAGTTTTTTTGATGCTATTAGAGTTTCTGCTGGAAATTCTTTTGCTTGGGAAACAGTTGTACCTCATATTTTTAACCAGAAATATGAATCTGGGTTTACAATGGATTTAGCATGCAAAGATATGAAATTAAGTTACTTACTTGGACAACATTTAAATGTACCATTAGATTTACATATGGAAGTTAAGAAGAAGATGAATGAAGCGAGAGTAAAATATGGAGACAGCGCTGGATGTTATGTTTACCCTCGCACTCTAGAAGATAATCTTAATGAACCACTTTCATTAAAAGGATGGGATAATTGGGGATATGATATTAAAGTAGTGGATGGATCAATCGTTGTAAAACATAAAAATAGACCTAATTCAAAACATCCTCAATATAATTCAAAAGAGAAATAATATTTGATACTTATATCGAAATGAATCTAAAAATTTCTATAGTTTGTCCATTACATAATAAAAAACTTAGCACTAATGAAATAAAAAACTTAACAATAACTTCAAAAACAAATCCAAAAATTAACAAATATTTTGTCTTACCAAATAATTATAAATTTAAGAAACATTTAAAACTCAAATTGCCAAAATTTAATCAAAAATTTATTAATAAAAAACATTTTCAATCTATTAAGAATTACAATAATTTAATGTTATCCACAAAAATATATAAAATGTTTTCAAAATATGATTATATGATTATTAATCAATCAGATGCTGTTATTATTAAAGACTTAAGCCCAATTGAAAATATTATCGAAAAATATGACTATATAGGTGCGCCATGGAGAAATCCCTTTTACTTAAATTATTTTGAATTAAAAAATATCAAAATTATAAAACATTTTTTTAATCTTTTTAAAATACACCCTTTATTTGTTGGAAATGGAGGTTTATCAATAAGAAAAATAAAAAATTTTTCAAAATTATTTTCTGAATTAAAACTAAATCTTGATAAAAATATACCTGAAGATATTGTTATTTCTTATTTAGGTCAAAAGGGTAAATTACTGATACCAAAAATGAATATAGCTAAAAAAATATTTTCAGAAACTATCTTGGACAAAAATCTTAAAGTATATGGTTATCATGCTCTAGAATATTGGTCTCAACAAACGCAAAATAAAATTTATAAAAAATTTTCTAATATTTAAATTGATGAAAACAATAGATTTAGCAGGTGTTTATTTTGCTTATGATAGACCTGATAATATAATTAAAACATTACCAATTTTACTAAATAGCAATTTGAAAACTATTTATATTTTTGTTGATGGACCAAAAAATAAAAAAAATATTATAAAAGTTAATAAAACAAAAAAAAATATAATTAATCTTACAAAAGGTAATAAAAAAATTTATAGAATATTTTATAAAAAAAATTTAGGAGTAAAAAAGAATTTTTTTAAATCTCTTGACTTTGTATTTAAAAAAGAAAAACAAGCAATTATTCTAGAAGACGATTGTTTAATTAAAGAAAATTTTATTGATTTTTGTTTTCATCTTTTAAAAAAATATAAAAAAAATAAAAAATCTGGGCCATATCAGGCAGTAATTTTATTGAGAAAGAAACATCTGCAAAAAACCTAGACTACTTATTTTCAAAATATTTCTTTTGTTGGGGGTGGTCAACTTGGTCTGACAGATGGCTTGATGTAGATCAAAGATTAACATTTTGGGATAGATGGAAAAAATCACATAAATTCAAAACATATTTTTCTAATCATTATGAAAGTGACTATTGGCGTTTTATTTTTGATCAAGTTTATAATGGTTCAATTAACAGTTGGGCATACTCAGTAAAAATGAATCTATTTTACAAAAACAAATTAACCATTATACCAAAAGTAAATTTAGTAGAAAACTTAGGCTTTGGTAAAAATTCTACAACTACACTTGATTATAATGTGCATCTTGATAAAAAATTAAACTCAAATTTTTCATTAAATAGGATGATCAAAGCACCAAAAATTAAAAATGATAATATCTTAGATCAAAAATTATTTGATTTAGTTTGGAGCGGTGATAGAATTAAATCTAACAGCTTATTCAAATTATTAATATATTATATAAAAGACTTTAAGAGAATTTTTTTAAAATATTATTATAGATTTTTTAATAAAATATAAGTGAGAAATTGAATAGATTAAAATAATAAATTATAAATGCATATTTTTATCACAGGTGTAGCAGGTTTTTTAGGGTCTAATCTTGCTGATTTTTATATTAAAAAAGGATTTAAAGTTTCTGGTTGTGATAATTTAAGAGGGGGAGAATTAGAAAATATTTCTAAAGAAGTTATCTTTTACGAGGGTGACTGTGAGAATCTAGAATTTATGAAAAAATCAACACTAGGGGTTGATGTTATTTGTCATTGTGCAGCTTTTGCTCACGAAGGACTATCTAGTTTATCTCCAACATTAATTTGTAGTAATAATGTAACTGGTAGTGTTTCAGTTTTTACTGCAGCTATAATTAACAATGTTAAGAGAATAGTTTATTGTTCTTCTATGGCAAGATATGGCAATATTTCTGTTCCATTTAAAGAAGAAGATATGGTAAATCCTGTTGATCCTTATGGTGTATCAAAAGTAGCTGCTGAAAATATTTTAAAAATTCTGAGTAAAACACATGGTATAGAATATAATATTGCTGTACCTCACAATATTATAGGACCTAAGCAAAAATTTGATGACCCATTTAGAAACGTAGTTTCAATTATGGCTAATATGATTTTACAAAATAAAAAACCAATAATTTATGGGGATGGAAATCAAAAAAGATGTTTTTCTGATATCGTTGATTGCATTTATTGTTTTGATAAAATGTTAACAGATCCAAACATAATAAATCAAACAATTAATGTTGGACCAGATGAAGAGTTTATATCAATTAATGATTTATTTAAAATTATTTCAAACAAACTCCAGTTCAATGAAGAGCCAATCTATGTTCCTGACAGACCTAATGAAGTAAAATACGCAACTTGCTCTGCAGAAAAAGCTAGATTAACATTAGGCTATAAAACTTCAATATCACTAGATAAATCAATTGATAAAGTTATAAAGTTTATTAAAGAAAAAGGTCCCAAAAAATTTCAGTATAATTATGAATTAGAAATTCAAAATAATAAAACACCCAAAACCTGGACAGAAAAGCTATTTTAATTATTTAAAATTAACTTGAACTTGTTCATGTATAAACCTATTAGATGCAAGTATGTCAGTTGAGTCGATTGTCCATTCATTACCATTTGGTTGGGTAACCAATCCTCCAGCTTCCTTAACAATTAAAACTCCTGAACACATATCCCATAATTTTAGATTTCTCTGATAAAAAGCATCAGTTTTTCCACTTGCTACTAAACTCAGATCAATTGCTGTGATGAATAAAGGAGTAATTGAACAGTTAGCAAAACCAATGGAAATATATAAAAATCCAAAATCTCTTTTTGTTGCAAAATTTGTAGGAAGTCCCCAAATGAATATAGTAGATTTTAATGATGGTGAGCAATTAGCCTCAAGTTTATTAAATAAAACAAAGTTTGATAAAAATAATGTAAAAACATTAGGCATAAGACCAGAGTCTATAAAATTAACATCAAAAGATAATGGAGACATCAATGGTACAATCGAAACTATTCAACCTACCGGAGCAGATTGGATAGTTGGACTTAATATTTTGGGTAAATCAATATTTGCAATTAGTTCAGATCAACCTCCTGGAAATGTAAATGATGTAATTGGTTTATCTTTTAAATTAGATGGTTTGCATACATTTGATAGAAATGATCTCAAACTAGAAGCAGACTAGAAGCCAAAGAGATAAAATAAATAAAATTTTACTTATTAGACTTGTTCAATTATAAATATTAGCATAAATACTCATGAAATTCATTAATGCCCTCGTGGTGAAATTGGTAGACACAAAGGACTTAAAAAACATAGGGTAGGGATATTTTATAGTCTCACACAGTCTCACACAGTCTTAAATCCCATTAAATCCTACACTTTAAAAAAACCTTTAATTATTTTTATTGGAAAATATGAATAATAGATTGTCTTAAACTAGACGTAGACTAGACGTTAGAGAGATAGAATTATATATACAGATGTGTATATTTTAATTAGATGATCGAATTTCTAACTAATTCTTTTGGTGTTATTATTTCCATTCTTTTTTTTCTTCCATTAATTTATTTGATTAAAGAAAAAAACTGGGTTTATTTAATATTGTACTCAATTTTCTATTTTGTTTCTTTAATTGGATATTCAAATATATGAGAAAAATAATTGAATTTGTTTATTCAGACTCTTTTATTTACGAATTCTGTAAAGTAGAATTCCTCTGTTATGACTATTTTCCAAATTGGCTTGGAGCTGGCTTACTTGTATTAGGACCACCTCTAATTTTTTTTATATGGCTTATGTGGTATGGTAAGTTTTAAATGAAAAAAATTTCTTACATTATTATCTGTTGTTTTATATTAACTGGTATCGCTTTCGGTGAGAATTTAACGGTTTCTAAGTTATTAGAGCAAAAATATAAAATTTTAAGTGAAGATTTAACAAAAAATACTAGAGGTTCAATAAAGATTTTTACTTTGAAAAAGAAAAATAAAATAATTATTTGTTCAGTGGTTATTGATAAAAAAGGAAGAATAGGAAGAACACTTTGTAAAAAACCATAAATGAAAAAAATATTATTAATTGCAATTTTAAATGTCTTGATATTCATCGGTCATTCATATGGAGAAATAACATTTGAAAAAAAAAGATTAACTTTAAATTTTAAATGTTATGAAGATGGAAAGTATGACAAACAGGTTGGATTTCAAAAATTTAATTGGAAATCAAATGAAAATAAAGATTATTTTTTATATGCTAAATTTATAGATAGTAATAATTACTACGGATTACCTTCATCTGTTGTATATCATTATAAAAATCAAAAAGTTGGTGGTAAAAAGTATTCAAATATTTATGTTTTTTATAACTTTATAGATGATTTTGAATGGAAAAATAAAAATCACAATGTTCTGATCAAAAAAATTTTATACCAAATTAATAAAAAAGAATTTTTTTTAAAAGAAATTTTATACAGTATTGGGAAAGATTATAATAAATTGAGTACAATTCAAAAAAAAATGGATAACGAATTTGATGATCAGAAGTATATGGGATATGTTGTACCGTTGTCACAGATGTTCATTGATACAGAAAATAAAAACAGTAAAAATCGATTATTTACTTATGGTAGTGAGTGTAAAAAAATAAATTAATTTAATAGGATATTATAGGACAACTAGACGTAGACTAGACGTTAGAGAGATAAAATAAAAAAAATTTACTTATTAACCTTGTTCAATTATAAATATTAGCATAAATACTCATGAAAATAACTCATGCCCTCGTGGTGAAATTGGTAGACACAAAGGACTTAAAATCCTTGCCATTTATGGAGTGCCAGTTCGAGTCTGGCCGAGGGCACCACTAAATGATCAAACCTCATATTTTATTTGATAATACAAAGTTATCAAAAAAAATTAAAAACTTTCTAGATCATAAAATTACAAATTTATCTTTAAGCAAATGTAATCTAATTATTGTTGTGGGTGGTGATGGTTTTATGCTTTCATCTTTGAAAAAGTATAATAAATACAAAAAACCTTTCTATGGAATAAACGCAGGTAGTTATGGTTTTTTAATGAATAAGTTTTCATCAAAAAATACTATTAAAAACTTGTCTAAAGCAAAGCAAGTTACAATCTCACCACTAGAGATGAGTGTTAAAAATAAGTTTAATAAAACAAAGAAATCTATTGCTATAAATGAAGTATCAATATTAAGACAAAGTAGGCAAACAGCATCTTTAGAGATTACAAATGGATCTCAGAAAATAATAAAAAAATTAGTATCAGATGGCATTTTAATTTCCACCCCTGCTGGAAGTACTGCTTATAACATGTCAGTTTATGGCCCAATTTTAAATTTAGATTCTAATAAATTATCTATAAGACCTATAAGCGCTTTTAGACCAAGAAGATGGAAGGGTAGAGTGGTTAGTGACAAATCAAAAATTATTATTAAAAATCTTAACATTCAAAAAAGGCCAATTAGCGCAGTGGCCGATAATTACGAAGTAAGGAATGCAAAGATTATATCAATTAAAATAAATAAAAAAATTAAGTTTAATCTCCTTTACGATTCAAATAAAAGTCTCCAAAAAAAAATTAAAATAGAACAGATCAGAAAAGAAACGAATTAATGAGTAATAAAAATTTTGGGTTTGGAACTCAAATTAGAAAATCTCCATATTTTGATTCCACTGTTAAGTGGGGAGCGACAGGTTTTTCTGTATATAATCATATGTATATACCACGTGATTTTGGTGATCCTGAACAAAACTTTTGGAATTTGATTGAAACTGCAATTTTATGTGATGTTGCCGTTGAAAGACAAGTTGAGATTACTGGACCAGATGCCTTTAAATTTATTCAATTATTAACACCAAGAGATCTATCAAAGTTATCAGTTGGTCAATGTAAATATGTTTTAATTACAAACGCAGAAGGAGGGGTGCTAAATGATCCTGTTCTTCTAAGATTGGGAGAAAATCACTTTTGGTTATCTTTAGGGGATAGTGATATTTTATTATGGGCTCAAGGAGTGGCTGTTAATTCAGGACTAGATGTCAAAATAGCAGAACCAGATGTTTCCCCATTACAATTACAAGGACCAAAGTCTGCTGAAATAATGATTAAATTATTTGGCGAAAGCATAAAAGATTTAAAATATTATTGGTTTAGAGAATTAGATTTAGATGGCATACCATTAATTGTATCAAGAACTGGCTGGTCAAGTGAATTTGGTTATGAATTATTTTTAAGAGATGGTTCAAAAGGAAATGAACTATACGAAAAATTAATGTTAGCAGGAAAGGAATTAGGATTAAAACCAGGGCACACTTCTTCAATTAGAAGAATAGAAGGTGGTATGCTTTCCTACCATGCTGATGCTGATATTCACACAAACCCATTTGAACTCGGTTTAGATCGTTTAGTTAACTTAGATGGAGATATTAATTTTATCGGCAAAGAAGCGCTTAAAAAAATTAAAGCTGATGGTGTAAAAAGATTACAAGTTGGTTTAGAAATTAAATGTGAAAAGTTAAGTGGACCAAATACAACATTTTGGCCATTAATGGTTGATAATAAGATTATTGGAAAAGTAACTTCAGCAATCTATTCCCCACGTTTAAAAAAGAATATTGCTTTAGCTATGGTTGACATTGAATATTTCAAAGTTGGTCTAGAAATTGATGTTTCAATTGAAGATAAGAATTTTAAATGTGAGGTTATTGAGAAACCTTTTTTTGATCCAAAAAAACAGATAACATCAAAATCTTTATAAAATTAACTAATAATGACAATACTTGAAACAATTATCATATTTGAGTTACTTTATTTTACTCACTATATGTTGACACAATAAAAAACTTTAAGGGATCTTGCTCCTATTTTTTATGCTATAAGTTTAAGTAATGAAACTTAAGCAAATATTTAATTTTTGGAAACATTGGAATTGTAGTTTATTTGTTAAAGTTCATTATACATCAGCAAAGTAAATAATCTTTTTTACTAATTTTACTAAAATTCATTAAATTTTAATCAAAGGACTTTTATGAGTAAAAAAAGATTATTTTATAAATCAATTATTTGGCAACTTATCGGGCTGGTATGGATATCTTTGTTATCTTATTTATGGTTTGGTGATTGGCTTCGATCATTAGGCTTCTCTATCGTAGTTTTAATTGTAAGTATTTTTATTTATGTTTTATATGAAATGGCTTGGGAAAGATTTATAAACAATAAATAAAGTGGTGCCCCCGCACGGATTCGAACCGCGGACCTATTGATTACAAATCAATTGCTAAAGTTTAGATAAACATCTGTTTGCAACATTAATCTTTAAATATTTTTAGTATGGTCACACTATGGGCACAGTGATAAACTTTTTTAATGATAAGAGATGCATTAAGTGAAATTTCTCAAAAATATCTAGACTCAAAAACCCAAGATCTTAAAGGCCATCCATTAGCCGACTATGTTAGAAAGTGTGCGAAAGATTTAATTAAACCCACACTTGGTGATTTTGCAGGAAATTTTTTATTTAGAAGTAGTGCAGGCATTCATCAAGCTTGGGCAGATGTTCCTTGGATAGCGATTATGGATCCTGAGGTTACAACAACTACACAAAATGGTTATGACGTTGTGTATTTATTTTCTGTGGACATGAAACGAGTTTATTTAAGTTTAAATCAGGGCGTAACGTTTTTAACAGATGAACTAGGTCAAAAGAAAGCTATGCAGGAACTTTCACGACGAGCATCTTTTATTAGAGATCGAATAAGTGAATACAAAAACTTTTTTGATCATAGTGAAATTGATTTATCAGCAAATTTATCAAACTCGCATAGACCAAAATTATATGAACCAGGTCACGCATTTGGGGTTATGTATGATACAAACAATTTACCTGAAGAGGAAAAACTTCAAAATGATCTTAGAAAAATTTTAGAATTATACTTACTGCTTACTCATAGAGGAGGATTAGATACCAATTTAGCTGGTACTGATTTTGAGCCTGAAAATCTTAAAGATCAAAATCTTGAAGAAAGAAAAAAGTATAGAAGACACAGAAGTATTGAGCGTAATCCTAATACATCTAAAGAAGTAAAAAAGGTTAGGGGATACGTTTGTGAAGCTTGTGGGTTTGATTTTAAAAAGTTTTATGGTGACTTAAGTTTGAATAAAAAAGGTGAGACATACATAGAAGCTCATCATCTTACACCGTTATCAAATTTACCAGAAGGTAAAGCTCTTAAATTTAATCCTAAAGAAGATTTCAGAGTTTTATGTGCTAACTGTCATAGAATGGTTCATAGAAAAAATCCCCCATATACAATCGAAGAATTAAAGGCTAAATTTAAACAATGAAAAAACTTTTAGGGATCGTGGTTCTGGGTTTGTTGTGGTGCAGTAGTTCATTTGCAAATATAGAAAATAGAGTTATTGGGTATCAAGATGATGGAACGGCTGCATGGTTCACTTTTGCTTATTCAAAAGATGATATCTTCTCACTAAGCTTTGCTGGATCTGGAGAATTACCAGGTATAATGATTACTGAAGGTCCTATTTTAAAGCCTGACAAAATGATTTGTCTATTATTAACAAATGATCCTAATAGGAAATTACAAAATTTAATAAAAACAAAATTTATGACGAATTATGGATTAGGTGGCACAGTTGCAGTAGATCCAAATAATACTATAGGAAGTGTTAAAGGAAAAATTTCCGATACAATTTTATATTATTTCTTAAGAGCTGCACAAGACGCCAAAAATACAGAAGATTATTTGAAAAATATAAATTGCAAATGACAAGTCAGATAATTAATTCTGAAGTTGTTGTAGAAGATTACAAGGTTCGCTTTACAGCGCTGAGAAAACCTCTATCTAAAAGCTTAAATGCAATAGGAAATTTTTATAAGCTTTCTCATCAAACAAAACAAATCCAAAGATTTTTAGAGGAATACTTAGTTAAATCTGGAAAACCTAAAGTTGGAGACGAAATTTATTTAGATACACAGCCATCTAGAATAACTATAATTAAAATAGAAGAAAATTATGTCAGAGGTGAATTGGAACAAAAATTATACGAAATTGATGAAGTGTTAAAACATAAAAAATAAGTTAAGAAAATTTTAACGATCACTTGATCACGGCACAATCCTGGCACAATCCTGGCACACTTAATAATGAAGTTTAGCTAAATTCTAATTTTGCAAAAAAAATAAACGTTGATTTAATTGAGTGATGGTGCCCCCGCACGGATTCGAACCGCGGACCTATTGATTACAAATCAATTGCTCTACCAGCTGAGCTACAAGGGCTTGAGGCTTTTTGTAATAGCATTTGATATATTATCAAGAATTATTTTTGTTGATTTATATGATGAAAAACTATCGCTGCACTATTTGATATATTTAAACTCTCAATATTCTTATTGATGTCTATTTTTACTGAAAAATCTGTATACTTTTCCGTGTGTTGATTAAGGCCATGCCCCTCTGAACCAAAAAGTAAAACATTATTTCCATTCCATTTAACATCATTAAAATTTTTATCACTATTAGCTGTAAATCCATAAACCCAAAAATTTTTATCCCGTAAGTATTTTAAAATAGTATTTATGTTTGACACCTGAAAAATATTTAAGTGTTCAACACAGCCACTAGCAGATTTATACAATAATTTGCTTTCACTTGGAAAATGTCTTTCTTTAACAATAAGACCATCTATATTAAATGAGGCTGCACTTCTAATTAATGAACCTATATTTCTTGGATCTGTAACTTCATCTAAACAGGCAAATGTTAAATTATTTTTACCTTTAATAAATTCTTTTAGTTCAGGATTTTCCAAATGTTCTATTTCCGCAACATAACCTTGGTGTAAAATATCCTCACTTCTACAATATTTATCTAATTCTTTTTTGGTTTTAAAAAAAACTTTAAGATCTTTTAATAAATTTTTATGTGGATTTTGCTTATGAATATTTTTTTTACTTTCCTCTGTTAAGAATATTTTGATAACTCTTCTTTTTGGGTTCTTTAACGCTCCAATTACAGCGTGACGCCCAGCAATGAAAAAGGAAGATTTTTGACTCATATTTTATGAATTTATTGGGTTTTTATACTATTTTTTCTGAATTTCACGTATTGCATTTGTACAATAAAAATATATAAAACGCATGTTGTTTAAAGCTTTATTGAACAAGGGGACGCTTCCCCTACTATTAGGGAGGGGTACCAAAGCGGTCAAATGGGGCGGGCTGTAAACCCGTTGACTTCGGTCTTCGAAGGTTCGAATCCTTCCCCCTCCACCATTCAATAAATACTTAAATAATGTAGGAGTATACTTGGGTGATGCGGGTGTAGTTCAATGGTAGAACGCTAGCCTTCCAAGCTGGATGTAAGGGTTCGATTCCCTTTACCCGCTCCAAAAATTAAAAAGAAAAAAAAAGAAAAAGAGGTAAAAAAGTAATGTCAAAAGAAAAGTTTGTAAGAAATAAACCGCACTGTAATATTGGAACTATCGGTCACGTCGATCATGGGAAAACAACATTAACTGCTGCGATAACAAAAGTTTTAGCAGAGTCTGGTGGTGCACAGTTTACCGCTTATGACCAAATCGATAAAGCCCCTGAGGAAAAGGAGAGAGGTATAACAATTTCAACAGCTCACGTAGAGTACGAAACTGAGAAAAGACATTACGCTCACGTGGATTGCCCAGGTCACGCTGACTATGTAAAAAATATGATTACTGGTGCCGCTCAGATGGATGGTGCAATTTTAGTTGTTAACGCTGCTGATGGGCCAATGCCTCAGACAAGAGAACATATTCTTCTTGCTCGACAAGTTGGAGTTCCTGCAATTGTGGTTTATTTAAATAAAGTAGACCAAGTTGATGATAAAGAGATGATCGATTTAGTTGAAGAAGAAATTAAAGATCTATTAACATCGTATAAATTTCCAGGTGATAAAACACCAATAGTTAAAGGTTCTGCCTTAGCTGCAGTCGAAGGAAGAGATGATGAAATTGGCAAAAACTCAATAGTGGATTTAATGAAAGCTGTTGATGATTTCATTCCTCAACCTGATAGACCAAAAGATAAAGATTTCTTGATGCCAGTTGAAGATGTATTTTCAATTTCTGGAAGAGGTACTGTTGTAACTGGAAGAGTAGAGTCAGGAGTAATTAAAACTGGAGAAGAAATAGAAATAGTTGGTATAAGAGATACTAAAAAATCAGTTTGTACAGGAGTGGAAATGTTCAGAAAACTTTTAGACTCAGGTGAAGCTGGTGACAATATAGGCGCACTGCTTAGAGGTGTTGAGAGAACAGATGTTGAAAGAGGTCAAGTTCTTTGTAAGCCTGGATCTATTAAACCACATACTAAATTTGAAGCACAAGCGTACGTATTAAAAAAGGAAGAAGGTGGAAGACATACACCTTTCTTTACTAAATACAGACCCCAGTTTTACTTCAGAACAACAGATGTAACGGGAGAAGTAGAATTACCATCAGGAACGGAAATGGTAATGCCTGGGGATGATGCAAAATTTACAGTAAAACTTATCACACCAATTGCTATGGATGAAAAACTTAACTTTGCAATTAGAGAAGGTGGTAGAACAGTAGGAGCTGGAGTAGTAACTAAAATTATAGAGTAAACTCAATAGGAGTGTAGCTCAATTGGTAGAGCGCCGGTCTCCAAAACCGGAGGTTGGGGGTTCGATTCCCTTCGCTCCTGCCATTTTAGTAAATAAATTATGAAAAACCCATTAAAATTTATCCAGGATGTTAAACAGGAGGCTTTTAAAGTTACATGGCCAACTGCTAAGGAGACAGTTCAAGGAGCATTAATGGTGTTAGCTATGGCAGTTTTAGCCTCTATATTTTTTTTATTGTTAGATCAGATTTTGAAATTTTTTTTAGAAATAGTACTTAGGGTAAGTTTATAATGAAGAATTGGTATATTGTTCAATCTCATTCTAGTTTTGAAAATAAAGTAGCTCAGTTAATAAAAGAAGAAGCTGAAAAAGCTAAAATTGCAGAGAAAATAGAAGAAATTATTGTACCAACTCATGACATTACAGAAGTTAAAAGAGGCAAAAGAGTACAGAGGAAAAAAAAATATTTTCCTGGATATGTACTTATAAAAAGCGAAATGGATAATAATATTTATCATATGATAAAAAATTTAAAAAAAGTTAGTGGCTTTCTTGGATCAAAAGGAACCCCAATACCTGTTTCTGATAAAGAAATTGAAAAAATCTTAGGACAAATTAAAGATGGAGTTGCTCAACCAAAATCAGGGGTAGAGTACAACGTGGGCGAAAAAGTTCAAGTTATAGATGGACCTTTCGCTTCATTTAGTGGTTTAGTAGAAGATATTGACGAGGATAAACTAAGGTTAAAAGTTTCAGTTTCAATTTTCGGCCGTCCTACACCAGTCGATTTAGAATATAACCAAGTAGAAAAGGCAAGCTAATGGCAAAAAAAGAAATAAGCGGATATGTAAAATTACAAATTAAAGGTGGGCAAGCTAACCCAGCACCACCAGTTGGACCAGCACTTGGTCAAAGAGGCATAAATATTATGGAATTCTGTAAAGCTTTTAATGAGAAAACCAAATCACTTGCGGGTAAACCTGTGCCTGTAATTATAACTGTATATAAAGATAAAAAATTTGATTTTGTAATTAAATCACCACCAGCTTCATTTTTTATAAAAGAGGCTATGAAATTAAAAAGTGGCTCTAAGGAACCAGGTAGAAATATGGTAGGATCAATTTCTAAACAACAATTAAAAGATATAGCAGAAAAAAAAATGTCAGACTTAAACGCCCATGACTTAGATGAAGCAGCGAAAATAATAGCTGGATCTGCAAGGTCTATGGGAATAGAGGTTAAAGAATAATGAAATCAAAAAGATACAAAAAATTACCAGAAAAAACAAAAGATTTGCCATCAAATTCTATTGACCAAATCTTAAGTTTAATTAAATCAAATTGCACAACTAAATTTGATGAGTCTATAGATTTAAGTTTTAGAATAAATAACAAACAAAAAAAAAGTGAAGTTAACTTAAGAACAGTTGTGAATATGCCAGGTGGTACTGGTAGATCTGTAAAAGTTGCCGTTGTTTGTGAAGAAACAAAAATTAATGAGGCTAAAGATGCTAATGCAGATTTAGTTGGAGGAGATGAATTAATAGAGCAGATTAAAAATGGTGAATTAAATTTTGAAAAACTCATATGCACACCAACAATGATGATAAAACTCTCGAAATTAGGAAAAGTTCTAGGTCCAAAAGGACTAATGCCAAATCCAAAGTTAGGCACGGTTACCACTGACATCTCAAAAGCAGTTAATGAAGCAAAAGCTGGTCAGGTTGAAATAAGAAACGATAAAGAAGGAAATATAGGATTAAGCATTGGAAAAAAATCATTTGATGATGAGAAACTTATAAAAAATTATAATGCAGTTATAGATGCTTTAGAAAAAGAAAAATCTAATATAACTGTTAAAGGAGATTTAATTAAACAGTTGTTTATTACATCAAGTATGGGCGTATCATACAAAGTTAAAATGGATAAGAGTTTATAATTATGATGAACAAAGAACAAAAAAAACAATATATAAGTGAAATGTCTACACAGTTTGATAAGTCAGAAGCTGTAATAGTTACTCATTATCAGGGTTTAAACGTAACTCAACTTGACGATCTAAGAAAAAAAATGCGTGAACATGGTATTAAATTTAAAATAACAAACAATAGAATTACAAAACTTGCATTAGAAAAAACAAAATGTAAAGATCTTACAAATTTATTCTCAGGACCAACCGCTGTAGCTTTATCTGAGGACGCAATTACGTCTGCTAAAATTCTTACTAAATTTTCAAAAGATAATAAAAATTTAAAAATTTTAGGTGGAATCATGGGATCTAACATTTTAGATGTTGATGGGGTCAAAAATGTAGCAACACTTCCTTCTCTTGAAGAGGCTAGAGCCAAAATAGTGGGTATTTTAAGCTCTCCAGCTCAAAAAATCGTAAGTATTTTACTTGCACCAGCTTCAAAAATCGCTATTTTAGCGCTCGAAAAATCAAAAAAATAACCAGGGACAAATAAATTAATACTATGGCTGACTTAAATAAAATTATAGAGGATTTATCAAGCTTAACTGTTGTTGAAGCAGCAGAGCTTTCAAAACAATTAGAAGAAAAATGGGGAGTGACAGCTGCAGCTGCAGTTGCTGCTGCACCAGCTGCAGGAAGTGGTGAGGCACCAGCAGAGGAAAAAGATGAGTTTACAATTATGTTAATGGCTGCAGGAGAAAAGAAAATAAATGTAATAAAAGAAGTAAGAGCAATTACAGAGCTAGGCCTTAAAGAAGCAAAAGATTTAGTTGAAGGTGCACCAAAAGAAGTCAAAACTGGAGTAAACAAAAAAGAAGCCGAAGAAATTAAAAGTAAATTAGAAGCTGCGGGCGCAAAAGTAGAACTTAAGTAAACATTAATAGAAAGAATTTAATACTGAATTAAAAAATTCAGTTACATTGGATATATGCAATTATCTTTTACTGAAAAAAAAAATATTAGAAAAAGTTTTGGAAAATTAAAAGAGAGTTTATCAATACCTAACCTAATTGAAGTTCAAAAAAACTCTTATAAAGAGCTAACAGAGTTTAAAGGAGAAGTAGAACAACACTTAATAAAAGGTTTTCATAGAGTATTCAAAAGTATTTTTCCTATTGAAGATTTAAATGATAAAGCCACACTTGAATATATTTCTTATAGACTTGAAAAACCAAAATTTGATGTTGATGAATGTATTACACGGGGACTTACCTATTCAGCTGCATTAAAATGTACATTAAGATTGGTTGTGTATGAAATAGACCAAGAAAATAATACAAAAGATATTTTATCTGCTAAAGAGCAAGAAGTTTATATGGGCGAAGTACCTATGATGACTAATAGTGGTACATTCATTACTAATGGTGTTCAGAGAGTTGTGGTTAACCAAATGCATAGAAGCCCTGGTGTATTTTTTGACCATGATAAAGGAAAGTCACACGCAAGTGGTAAGTTATTATTCAATTGTAGAGTTATCCCTAATAGAGGTTCATGGTTAGATTTTGAGTTTGATGTAAAAGATTTTTTATATTTTAGAATTGATCGAAAAAAGAAAATATTTGTATCAACTCTTTTACAAGCTTTAGGATATACAAAATCTGACATAGTTAATGAATTTTATGAAAAAGAGACATTTAGTTATGATTCTAATTTAAATAAATGGAAAACAAAATTTGATCCTGAAAACTATAAAGCTAAAAATTTTTCAGAAGAGGTAATAGATGCAAAAAATAATAAGGTATTAGTTAAAATAGGAGAAAAAATTAACTTTTTAACAGCTAAGAAACTACAAAATGATGGGTTAAAAGAAATTTTAGTTTCTAATGATGCATTGTATGGAAAGTTTTTGCACGAGGATATAATTATTGGCGAAGATAGTTTTAAAATAGGTACTGAATTAAATGAGACTATTATTCAAAAAATATTGGATGAAAATATTAATTCAATCAACATATCAAAAACTAATTCGATATCTAAGGGTCCATACTTATTACAAACAATTTTAAGTGATAAGAACGAAAATAAAAATGATGCAATAACTGAAGTATATAAAATTTTAAGACCAGGTGAACCACCTACTATAGAGATAGCCAATCAAATATTTAATAATTTATTCTTTAGCTCTGATAGATACGATTTGTCTGACGTTGGAAGAGTAAAGATGAACTCAAGACTCGATTTGAATTGCTCAGACAAAATTACAATATTAAGAAATGACGATATACTTGCTATAATTAAAAAAATGTTAGACCTTAG
>JACWDU010000020.1 GCA_014653935.1 Pelagibacterales bacterium SAG-MED23
TCTATTAAAAGCTATTTCCAAATTTAAATCACCAGGTAAAGTTTTTCTTATTTCTTTTATTTTTTTTTCAACATCTTTTGATAATTCAACAGTTGACGCCCCACTTCTTGCATAAATTCCTATACCCATAGTTTTTAAATTTAGCGCTCCTTTACTCTGTGCTCTAAATAAAACTTTTTCTGTTACTGGACCTAATTCTAAATTTGCTATATCAGATAGTCTCACTATGTTATCTTTAGCTTTTTTAATAGGGAGATCTTTGAGTTTTTCTAAGTTATCGTAGGATTTGTCTATATTTATTGTTAAGTCTATATTTTCTGCTTCGAGTGTTCCTGCTGGTAATCGAACATTCTCGTTTCTTAAAGATCTTTCAACTTCTTGTATAGTTAAATTATTTGCAGCTAATTTTATTGGATCTATCCACACTCTTATACTCTGCTCCCTAAGGCCACCTGTTCTTATTCGACCAACATTTTTAATGCTTGAAAACTGATCAACTAAATATCGTTCTGCATAATCACCAAGCTCAAGATCACTCCAGGTTTCTGAGGATAAAGCTAGCCACATTGTAGTTGTAAAACCCGCCGATTGTTTAAGTATTCTAGGGGCTTCAGACTCAGCTGGAAGTCTGCCAACAATTCTAGCAACTCTTTCCCTTACATCATTTGCTGCATTATCGAGATCAATATCAGTATCAAATTCGATATTTATAGTACTTTTTCCATTTTCTGATTTGGCGTCTATATTTTTTATTCCCTCTGCTCCACCTATAACTTCTTCAATTACTTGCGTTACCTCTTCATCAACAATAGGAGCTGATGCTGAAGCATATTCCACTTGAACTTGAACCACAGGGGGTTGTAGACCAGATGGGAGCTCTCTAACAGGTAACTTTGAAAAAACAAAAGTTCCAAACACTACTAGTATTAAAGATAATACCCAAGATAATGCTGGTCTTCTAATACTAACATCTGTTAAATACATTTAATTATTTATTTTTTATTTTCTTTTTTTCCCCAACTAGACTTACTTTTTTTTTCTCCATCTTTGATGGGTTTAATTTTTCCGTTTGGTCTTACTTTTTTTAAACCCTCAGCAACGACTATGTCTCCTTCATTTAATCCAGTCTCCACCTCAAGATAACCTTTGTTTCTGTTACCAACTTTAACTTCAACTCTTTTTGTTACATTCTCTTTATCAACTTTGTAAATATAAACTTTGTTGCCTTCTAAGATTACACTTGTATCTGGTATTCCTAACGAAACTCTCTCATTATATTTTATTGTAACTTCCATTAATGCACCAGGCAAAATCTCAGAATTTAAGTTTTGCATTTTAACTCTAAGCCTTAAAGATCTGTTACTAACATCAATTTTACTTGCCAAAGAATCTACTATACCATTATAAGTTTTATTCTTATTGCCAGAAAACTTTACATCAACACCTAGTCCTTTTTTTACAAATGGTGCAAATACCTCGGGAACATCAACATCAATAAATAAAAAAGATGCATCTTCAATATCAATTACAACAGAACTTTCAGAAACATTAATATCATCAGAAAAATTTCTTTTACCAATTACTCCATCAAAAGGTGCTTTTATAGTCCTGTTTTTTAATTTTGCGACTACATCACCAGATTTAACTTTAGTGTTATATTTAATTTCTTCTAGGATTTCATACTTTTCAATATTATACGACTGTGTTTTAATTGGAACGGCTGTCCCGAAGGTTTCAATAATATTTTGAAATTTTCTTTCCTTTACTGTTTTGACTATAATACCTGGTGGTGGTCTTTTACTAAATTTTTTTTTGAAATGGTTTCCAATCATTGTTCGTGCAATGATTACTCCTGCAATAATTAGAAAAAAAATTACTATTATTGATGTTATTTTAGTAGATCTTTTCATTTTTATATTCTTCCATATTCAGCCCATGAACCGTCATAAACCGTAGGAGAATATGTATTATTTACTAGGGAATATGCAAGACCTAAAACACATGCTGTTATACCAGATCCACAAGAAAAAACTCTTTTATGATCATTTAAATCAATAACTTCATTGAATTTTTTTGAGATCTCACTTGTATCTTTGAAGGTGTTGTCTGAGGTATTTATAATTTCTTTGAATGGGAGACATACAGAATTTTGAATAGATCCACTTCTTACATTTTTCCTCGGATCTGGAACACTTCCATCAAATCTTTCCTTACTTCTAGCATCGATGACTGTAAAATTTTTTTGTTCAATATTTTCGTTTATTTCAAGAATATTTTTTACAAGATTTTTATTTTCTCTAGCTATATAGGATGATTTTTTTAAAATTGTCTTTTCACTTGTTGTCTTTTTTTTTTCAATTAACCATTTTTTTAAACCACCATCTAAAACACTGACTAGGTGTTTATTGTGACCAAAATAAATAAAATTATACCAACCTCTACATGAGCTTAGAACATCAGAGTTATCATATATCACAACTCTATTATTATTTGATATACCCATTGAGGATACTATTTCCTCCCATTTTTCTTTTGTAGGAAGCATGTGAGGTAAATCAGTATTTTGATCCGAGTTTTTGTCTAAGTCAAAAAAAATTGCGCCTGGAATATGATTTTTTAAGTATTCCTCTTTAGGATTTCTATCAATTCCTGGCATATGCCATGAACAATCGATTATTTTTACTTCGCTTAGATTTTTTTCTAACCAATCTGATGTAACAACTGACATTCTATCTTTTTTCTAAATACTTCTGATGATACTCCTCAGCTGTACAGTAATTTTTCAACTCAGATAACTTAGTTACTACTTTACCAGATAACTTTGTATTCACATCATCAATTATTTTTTGGGCAATTACTTTTTGTTCATCATTAAGATAGAATATCTCACTTCTATATTGTGTTCCAAAATCTGGACCTTGAGAATTTAGTGTAGTTGGATCATGAAATTCAAAAAATTTCTTAATTATTTGTTCATATGTAATAACCTTAGGATCAAATTCTAATTTTACAGCCTCCGCGTGATTAGTTGTTCCTGTACAAACTTCTCTGTAATTTGTATTTGGACTATTCCCCCCACAGTATCCAACCTCTGTTCTGTAGATACCATCTAATTGTCCATATTTTTTTTCTGGACCCCAGAAACATCCCAAAGCTAAAACTGCTATTTCCATAGATTAATGTTATAATATTAATATAATCTAATCCATGTTATCTAGAAATCAATTAGGCTTTTTGTACATGGTTCTATCTGTGTGCGCGTTTTCAATGATGGATGTACTTGTTAAGTGGTCTGAAAACTATCCAGTTGGACAAGTCCTTTTTTTTAGAGGAATTTGTGGCCTAATACCAATATTTTTTTTAATACCAAAAGAAAAATACAAAAATTTTTATAAAACAGATCGACCAAAATTACATTTTGCAAGATGTGCTGCAGGATTAATGGCAATTGTTTCAATTTTTATAGCACTCAGAAACTTACCTTTGGCTACAGTAGTAAGCATTTCTTTTGCAGCACCAATATTTGCAACAATACTATCTATTTATTTTTTATCAGAAAAAATTGGCAAGTATCGTTGGCTAGCAGTTTTTATTGGCTTTTTAGGAGTTATAATTATTACACAACCAGGAATTTCAACATTGAACTTTTATTATATTTATCCAATAATTTTTTGTTTAGGAATGTCATATGTTGCAATTGCAATAAGACAATTATCAACTTCAGAACCTGTTTGGCTTATTTCATTCTATTTTTCTTTTGCAATATCTATTCTTGGATTATTTACTGTTCCATTTGGATGGGTAATGCCAACTGTTTTTGATTTCATTTTATTATGTATGATTGGTTTACTTGGAGGTGTTGCAAATTTACTTTTAGGTCAATCTTATAAACTTTCAGAAGTTTCCTTAGTTTCTCCATTAAAATATTTAAGTCTAATTTTTGCAATTGTTTTCGGTTATTTCGTTTGGAATGAAGTTCCTTCCTTTAAAACAATATCTGGAGCTGCCTTAGTAGTTTTATCATCAATAATAATATTTAGACGAGAAATTTATTTAAAAAAACCAAACCTAATTTTTAAAAATGAGTAAACCTCCAATATATTGGCCAAAGGCAGTAAAGTTTCTCTCCAAAGATAAGATAATGATGAAACTTATTTCTAAGTATAAAGATAAAACTTTAACAACAAGAAGAGATATCTTTTTATCTTTATGTAAAAGCATAATAGGACAACAGATCAGTGTAGCTGCAGCTAATTCTGTTTTTTTAAAGTTTAAAAAAGAATGTAAGGGAAAGATAAATCCAAAAGTAGTAAATGCTATTACCTCGAGCCGATTAAAAAAATGTGGTTTAAGCAGACAAAAAGTTAGAGGAATAAAAGAGTTGGCAAAAAAATTTGTAAATAAAACATTTAATCCAAGAGTTATAAAAAAAATGGAGGATGAGGAGGCAATTCTTTATTTATCTGAGTTAAGACAAATAGGTAGATGGTCTGCAGAGATGATATTACTATTTACTTATAACAGATCTAACATATGGCCCGTACAAGATATTGGTTTACTTAGAGCTATTTCAAACAATTATAAAAAAAGTTATTTGCCTCCCATGAGCTATGTAAATCGATTGAAAAAGAGGTTTTCTCCATACTGTTCGGTGGCTACTTGGTATTTATGGCGTTCCATAGACGATGAGCCTATACAATATTAAGTACCCTCAACTATCTGATGATGTCTTACAGCATGATCTTTAATAACGTCTAGTGCTTCCTGATATTCAGGGGAATCATAAAATTCTATTGCTGTTTTATAATTTGCAAATTCAACAACAGTTGTTCTAGGAGAGTTTATTCCCTCATTTGTTCTATTTTTCCCACCTCTAATTATAAATATTCCTGAGTATTTATCAGCTGCAATTTTGGCTTTAAGTGCATATTCCTCTAATTTTTCCTCTTTATCAATTTTTTCCCACACACAAACTACATAACCTTTCATAATTCTCCTTTGTCATCACTATATATTCAAATTTTTCTTTATCAAATTTGTTCGTGTTCTACTCCCTCAACAATAAACATTATTCTCTTAGTTGTATCTTCAGCATAAGTCCAAGCAGATTTATAATCAGTTGACTCATGGCATGATATAGCATCATCGTAAGTCGGAAACTCCCATATTACAGTACGCACAACGTTTGGACCACTAAACGACTTTAATTTTCCACCTCTGACCACTGGTTTCCCTCCATAACTTTTAATTATAGGAACTGCCTTTTCTCCATATTTTTTTAAGTTATCCTGGCTTGATATTTCTAAGTATAGACTTATCCAATAAGTTTTCATATTAATCCTTTTTTAATTTTTTTATTTATGATACCAAATTTTAATGGCTGATAAATTAATAATTACCTATGAAGAATATAAAAAAGTAGTTGAGAAACTTGCTTTAGAAATTGAGAAAAATTATAAGCCAACTGTACTAGTTGGTATCATGAGAGGTGCAGCTCCAATTATAGATATTTTATCAAGAATTTTTAATTTGCCAATAGCCTACGTCGTTATTCAAAGTTATTCTGGTGATACAGTTCAAAATAAGCAAGGAGAGCTAATATTTGCAAGAGACATAAGTGCAATTGCAACTAACGAAGATTTTAAAAAAGTATTGTTGGTAGATGATCTATCAGACACAGGACTGACTTTAAATAAAAGTATAGAGTGGCTCAAAGAATATCAGCCTGTTAAGGACCACATAAGCGAAATCAAAACAGCGTGTCTTTGGAAAAAAAAATCTTCCACTTTTACACCTGATTTCTGTCCAATTTTACTAGATAATGATCCATGGATTGTTCAACCATCAGAATATTATGATGAAATTAATATAGATGGTTTGAAAAAAAAGTATTCTAAATAAAAAAAGGCCAGACTAAGCTGGCCTTTAATTCTAATTTCTTAATAAAGTTTTATTGAGGGATGTCTCCTTCAACTCCTTTAACATAAACATTCATTCCTGCTAACATTCCATCATCTGCTACAGCTCCTTCAGCAACAAGGATGTTTCCTTTTTGATCATAAATTGGACCAGTAAAAGAGTGGACTTTTCCAGAAGCCAAATCTTTTTGAAGTTGTTCTACTTCATTAACTAAATTACTTCCCATAGCAGAATTATAAGGTCCCATTGCTACCATTCCTTCTTTTAATCCATGCCAAGTATCTTGTTGTTTCCAAGTACCATCTCTTGCTGCAATCGATCTTTCCACATAGTAAGGAGCCCAATCGTCAATAATAGAAGTTAATATAGATTTTGGAGCAAATCTTTGCATGTCACTAGCTTGACCAAAAGACCAAACTCCTGCTTTTTCCGCAACTTGTACAGGAGCAGTACTATCAGTATGTTGCATAATTATATCTGCACCTTGATCAATTAAAGCTTGAGCTGCTTCAGACTCTTTTCCTGGATCATACCAAGTAAAAACCCAAACAATTTTTGTTTTAATATCAGGATTTACTTTTTGAGCAGCTAATGTCATTGCATTAATTCCTCTTATAACCTCAGGAATTGGAAAAGAAGCAATGTATCCAATAGTATTTGTCTTTGTCATCTTTCCAGCCATATGTCCTAACAAAGTTCTTCCTTCATAAAACCTTGCAGAATATGTAGAAACATTTGAGTGCTCTCTTTTGTAACCAGTTGCATGTTCAAACTTTACATTTGGAAAATCTTTAGCAACCTTATTCGTTGGATCCATATATCCAAAACTAGTTGTAAAGATTAGGTCGTGGCCTGATTGTGCTAATTGTCTTATAACTCTTTCTGCATCTGCTCCTTCAGGTACGCTTTCTACATAGGTAGTTTTTATTCCCAAAGCTTCCACTGCATTTCTTCCCTCATGGTGCTGGTATGTCCATCCATGGTCTCCAGTTGGACCAACATAAACAAAACCAACTTTAAATTCTGCATTTGCATTTATGCCAAATCCAAGCAAAAATAATACAGAAATTAAACATCTTAAAAAATATTTATACATTTGATTCCCCTTTAAATTTAATTTTGTGATACTACAAACTAATCAATATTCTAATAAAAAAAAATATTTATTTTGGAATAGCTAACATCACTTTTCCTTATAGAAGATTTGCCCCAGAGAAGTTGGTGTATTCAGTTTTATTTTTCTACTATCACGAGAAATTACAACTAAAACTATTATTGTCATGATATATGGCAATGCACTTAATAATTGAACTGGAATTCTTAAACCCGCAGCCTGCATATGTAATTGTAAAATTGTTATTCCACCAAATATTAATGCTCCTATAAGAACTTTAATTGGGCTCCATGTTGCAAAAACTACTAAAGCTAATGCAATCCACCCTCTACCTCCTGTCATATTCTCAATCCATTGTGGAGTGTAAATTAATGATAGGTATGCGCCTGCTAATCCGCACATCGCACCTCCATAAAGAATGCAACTATATCTTACTAATGTAACATTAATTCCTTGATTAGAGGCTGAAGTTGGCGAATCTCCTACGGCTCTGATAATCAAACCAGTTTTGGTCTTCTTCAAAAAATAATTTGTTAAAAAAGGCAATCCAAAAGCAATATATAATATAATTGAATGACCAAAGAGTATGGGACCTAAAAATGGAATACTATCTTTTAAATTTATGAATAATAAAGGAAATTCCTTTCCTGGAATTCCAACAAAATTCTTACCTATCATTGCTGACATTCCAATACCAAAGATAGTTAATGCAAGACCTGTAGCTACATGATTTGTGAGCAGTGATTGGGTCAGAAATCCA
>JACWDU010000021.1 GCA_014653935.1 Pelagibacterales bacterium SAG-MED23
CAATGTTAAAGAAATTTTCTAAAGATTTATCTACAAAATAGTTTACATCGCTTTCAATCACAGAAAACTGGGAATACTTTTTATTTACAAAGTTTTTAAATTCATTCACATTAAAATTAAATATTGGAGATAGACAAACTGGCAAAACAGCAGTTGCTATCGATGCTATCATAAATCAAAAGAAAATTAACGAATCTGGAGATGAAAAGAAAAAATTATATTGTATTTATGTAGCTGTTGGTCAAAAAAGATCTACGGTTAGACAAATCGAAAAAACATTAGAAGAAGCTGGTGCGATGGAATACACTACAATTGTTGCGGCAACAGCATCAGATGCAGCACCTTTACAGTTTTTGGCCCCATATACTGGATGTACTATGGGAGAATATTTTAGAGATAATGGAATGCACGCTTTAATAATTTATGATGACTTATCAAAACAAGCAGTTGCTTATAGACAAATGTCTCTTTTATTAAGAAGACCCCCGGGAAGAGAAGCATATCCTGGCGATGTCTTTTACTTACACAGTAGATTGCTAGAAAGAGCAGCAAAACTAAGTGATGAACATGGAGGTGGGTCTTTAACAGCTCTTCCAATCATTGAAACCCAAGGTGGTGACGTTTCAGCATTTATACCAACAAACGTAATTTCAATTACTGATGGACAAATATTTCTTGAAACTGAACTATTTAACCAAGGTATTAGACCAGCGATTAATGTTGGATTATCTGTATCAAGAGTTGGATCTTCTGCTCAAACAAAGGCCATGAAAAAAGTGTCAGGTTCAATGAAGCTAGAACTCGCTCAATATCGTGAAATGGCTGCATTTGCACAATTCGGTTCTGACCTTGATGCATCAACTCAAAAATTACTCAATAGGGGTTCAAAATTAACTGAACTTTTAAAACAAAATCAATATTCACCAATGACAGTTGCAGAACAAGTTATTTCTGTATTTTGTGGAGTTAGAGGACATCTTGATGACATAGAACAGAAAGATATTGCAAGTTTTGAGAATAAAATTTTGGAAAAATGTAAAGCTGAAAAACCAGATATAATAGAGTCAATTACATCTTCAGGAAAATTAGAGGATGATAAAGAAAAAGAATTGAATGAAATTATTCTTCAACTAAAGAAAAATTTTAACTCATAAAAAATAATGGCTAGTTTAGACGATTTAAAAAAAAGAATATCAAGTGTTAAGTCTACACAAAAAATTACAAAGGCAATGAAAATGGTTGCAGCGGCAAAACTGAGAAGAGCCCAGGAGAGTGCTGAGAAAGGAAGACCTTACTCTGATAAAATGAATAATATTATTCTGAACTTATCAAATGGAATATCAGATATTGAAAATGCTCCTAAATTATTATCTGGCACAGGAGAAAATAAAGTACATTTATGTGTTGTGATGACTTCAGATAGAGGTTTATGTGGAGGATTTAATACAAATATAATTAAAAAAGCAAAGTTATACTTTCAAAAAATTTTGGATGAAGGAAAAACTTTAAAAATTATTACAGTTGGAACCAAAGGTTATGATCAATTAAAACGAGCTTTTAGTGAATATATTATTGAAAGAATGTCCTTTAAAGATTCTAAAAATGTTAATTATTTTGATGCAGATAAAGTTGGTAAAATAATAATTGAGAAATTTGAAAAAAAAGAATTTGATGTATGCGCAATTTTTTACAATCAATTTAAGAATGTAATTACTCAAATACCGCAAGAACAACAAATTATCCCTTTAAATACGTCTGAAAAAGAGGAAAATTCATCAGAAGACAATTATGAATTTGAACCTGAAGAAGATGAAATATTGGCCAACTTATTGCCTAAAAATATCTCAACTCAGATTTTTAAAGCAATGTTGGAGAATTCAGCTAGCGAGCAAGGTTCAAGAATGAGTGCAATGGATAATGCAACCAGAAATGCGGGTGAAATGGTTGACAAACTTACTATTGAGTATAATAGAAGTCGTCAGGCAGCAATTACTAAAGAGTTAATAGAAATAATTTCAGGAGCAGAAAGTTTATAATTATGAGAAAAGGAAAAATAACACAGATTATTGGAGCGGTAGTAGACGTAAAATTTGAAGAAGAACTACCAGAAATTTTAACTGCATTAGAGTGTAATAACGGTGGAAATAGACTAGTTCTAGAAGTTGCACAACATTTGGGAGAATCAAGTGTTAGGACAATTGCTATGGATGCAACTGAGGGCCTTAAAAGAGGAGACGAAGTAACAGATACAGGAGCTCCGATTAAAGTCCCTGTAGGACCAGAGACACTTGGGAGAATTATAAATGTAATAGGTGAACCTATTGATGAAAGAGGAGAAGTTAAAAGTTCGGATAATTGGCCTATTCATAGAGCAGCACCAGAATTTAATGATCAATCAACAGAAACTGAAATACTTGTAACTGGTATTAAGGTCATTGATCTTTTAGCACCATATGCAAAAGGTGGAAAGATTGGATTATTTGGAGGTGCGGGTGTTGGTAAAACTGTCTTAATTATGGAATTGATTAACAACGTTGCAAAAGCACATGGTGGATTTTCAGTTTTTGCTGGAGTAGGAGAAAGAACTAGAGAAGGAAATGACTTATACCATGAGATGATAGATTCAGGTGTAATTAAAACTGACGGAGAAGGATCTAAAGCAGCATTAGTTTATGGACAAATGAATGAACCTCCTGGAGCAAGAGCAAGAGTTGCCTTAACTGGTTTAACAGTTGCAGAATATTTTAGAGACCAAGAAGGTCAAGATGTACTATTTTTTGTCGACAATATATTTAGATTTACTCAAGCAGGATCTGAAGTTTCAGCATTACTTGGAAGAATACCTTCAGCAGTAGGTTATCAACCAACATTAGCAACTGATATGGGTAATTTACAGGAAAGAATTACAACAACGAATAAAGGATCAATTACATCTGTACAGGCGATTTATGTACCTGCAGACGATCTAACTGATCCTGCCCCCGCAACTTCATTTGCTCACTTAGATGCAACAACTGTACTTTCTAGACAAATCGCTGAAATTGGAATTTACCCAGCAGTAGATCCATTAGACTCAACTTCTAGAATTTTGGATCCTAGAATAGTTGGTGACGAGCATTATAGAGTAGCTAGAGAGGTACAAAAAGTTCTACAAACATATAAATCTTTACAAGATATAATTGCAATTTTAGGTATGGATGAATTATCCGAGGAAGATAAATTAGTTGTAGCTAGAGCTAGAAAAATACAAAGATTTCTTTCTCAACCTTTCTTTGTAGCTGAAGTATTTACTGGTTCACCAGGGAAGCTTGTTGACTTAGAATCAACGATTAAAGGTTTTGATGCTATTTGCAAAGGTGAATATGATCATTTGCCAGAAGCTGCATTTTATATGG
This sequence comes from Pelagibacterales bacterium SAG-MED23, assembly GCA_014653935.1. The sequence goes on from JACWDU010000021.1 coordinate 3,396, forward strand.
TTGGTACTATTGAAGAAGCTATTCAAAAAGCTGAGAGTTTAGCTAGCGAAGCTGCAGCATAATGAGTGAAGAATATTCTGTAGAAATAGTAAACCCAGAAAAATCATTTCTATCAAAAGATGATGTAACTGAAGTAGTTGTTCCTGCATTCGAAGGTGAGATAGGAATTTTAAAAGACCATATCTCAATTATTTCTTTTTTAAAACCAGGAATAATTAAAATATTTTCAAAGTCTGGTGAGGAAAGTTTTTATGTAAATGATGGAATAATTGAATTTAAAAATAATAATCTTTCTATACTTACAAGTCTTATTTTAAATTTAAAAGATATTGATAAAGACAAAATTTCAGAAATTCAGAAATCTGCCGAAGAGGAATTGAACAAATCTGAAATTAGTGATCAAGAAAAATATCTACTAGATCAAAAAGTTGAAGTACTGAAATCAATTAACTAAAATTTTTTTAACCTCTTCTTGAATTTTTTCGTATACGTGTAGTTTAAATTTAACTACAAGTTCAGTAATTTTGTCAGGGTCCACCCACTTCCAATCAAGAAATTCTGGGTGCTTTGTTCTGATATTTATTTCTTTGTCGTCACCCTTAAATCTCATTATATACCATTGTTGTTTTTGACCTTTAAACTTACCTTTCCATATAATCCCCAATAATTCTTTTGGTAAATGATAAGTTAATAAGCCATCGATCTTTTTTATTAAACTCACTGATTTAATGCTAGTTTCCTCTTCCAATTCTCTAATTGCTGCATCATAAAAATCTTCACCATCATCAACCCCACCTTGTGGCATCTGCCAAAAATTTTTTTTATTATCTATTCTTTTTGCTACAAAAACTTTATTTTCATTATTTAAAACAACTATCCCAACACCACTTCTGAGTGGTAAATTTCTGTATTTATCCATCATTTTAACCGTTTAGAAGTTTAAGAGCGAATTGAAGTTGATTATCTGTATCAGTATTAAATCTAAAGTCGTCAGATCCTTCAGCTATCTCAATGTCAGGTGAGACACCTATTTCTGAAATAGATTTTCCAGATGGAAGATAATATTTAGATACTGTTAATCTTATTGCACCTTTATTTTTTAAAGGAATAATTGATTGTACAGAGCCTTTTCCATAGCTATTTTCACCAATTATTATTGCTCTTTTATGATCTTTAAGAGCTCCTGCTACAATTTCAGATGCAGAAGCTGAGCCATAATTAATTAAAACAACAATTGTATTTCCATCCAATATATCACCTTTTCTTGCAAAGAATTTTCGGCTTTCATATTTTCTCTTACTCTTTGTTGAAACAATCTCTCCACTATCTATAAAAAAATCTGTTATTTTAATTGCTTGAGAAAGTAGCCCACCAGGATTATTTCTCAAATCTAAAATATAATTTTCAACATTTTCATTTTTTTTAAACTCTTTAATTTTATCTCTAATTTGACCACTACTATTTTCATTAAACGAAGTAAGTCTTAAATATCCAGTTTGATTATCTAGTATTTCAGACTTTACAGATGAAACTTTAATTTTTTCCCTTGTAATATTAAAAACTAATGCCTTTCGTTCACCCCTTCTTCTAACTGTTATTTCAATATCTGTTCCAACTGGGCCTCTCATAATATCTACTGCTTCACTTAAAGATTTACCTTGAACCTGAATATCATTAATTCTTACTATGTAATCTCCAGCTTTCACTCCTGCTTCAGCTGCAGGTGAGTCGTCCATAGGCGTTATTACTTTAATGACGCCAGCTTCCATACTAACTTCTATTCCCAGTCCTCCAAATTCTCCGCTCGTTTCTGTTTGCATACTCTGGTAGGATTCCGGAGTCATATATGCAGAGTAAGGATCTAAGGACTGTAAAACACCATTGATAGCAGCATCCATAGCTTCACTTTGATTTACTTCATCAACAAATTCTTTATTAATTTTATCTAAGACCTCCGAAAAAACATCAATTTTTTTATATATTTCATTCTCTTCTGATGAACTAACAAAGTTTGTTAGAAAAAAAAAAATAAGTAATGAAAAAAGATATGTTTTAAAATTTTTCATCATATAATTACTTTTTCTTTAGGAATTAATTCAGACCATATTTTTTCCAATTCATAAAATTTTCTCTTCTCAGGATTAAAAATATGAATGATAAGATCTATTCCATCTACAAGTTTCCAATCATTGCTCTCTCTTCCTTCAATTTTGCAATTACTTACACCGTTTTTTTTCAAGTATTCATATACTTGTTCTGACAAGGCCTGAATGTGTCTAGAAGAAGTGCCACTAGCTATAATCATTTGGTCTGCCATTGATGATTTTCCATCTAAATCTATTGAAACTATATCTAATGCTTTATTTGAATCTAAAAGGTTGATTACATCCTTATGAAGAGAAGAGATTTTGTCCATTAATTAAATTAAGATTATCAAATTTTTCTTAATTTAGAAGATGAAATATTGACCTTATTAAATTCAACAAATTTTATGCTTTTTTTATTGTATTTTTTAAAGCTTACAGAATCTAATGATTTAGCCTTATATCTGTCTCTATCAAATACAAGAATGTTACAAATAGAAGATATTAAATCAGAGCTCTTCCATTTGTGAAAATTAATTAAACTATCTGCCCCCATTAAAAAATAAATATCAGTATTTTTGTTATTTTTTTTTATATTTTTGATTAAGTCAATTGTTTTATTTGATTTAATTTTATCCTCAAAATATTTTACTTTTATAAAAAGATTATTTTGACTAATTTTTTTTGCATATTTTATTCTTTTATCTAAACTTAAACTACTTTTTCCTTTAAATGGATTTTTTTTGGTTACAGCCCAAATAATTTTATCAATACCAAATCTTTTTTTTGCCTCTTTAGAGATGCTTAAATGACCTCTATGCGCAGGATCAAAAGTGCCACCAAGAATACCAATTTTTTTTTTATTTTCTTGTTTGTCCACTGCCATATATCTCATATTTATAACTAATTAGTTGGTTTAGTCCCACAGGACCTCTTGGTGGAAGTTTATTTGTTGAAATTCCAACCTCTCCTCCAAAACCAAATTCACCTCCATCAGCATATTGTGTTGAAGAATTGTGGATAGCGATAGAACTTTTAATATTCTTTAAAAAAAATTTCGCAGAAATTTTATTATTTGTAACTATTGCATCTGTATGCATTGTTCCATATTTATTAATATGATTTATTGCATCAGTAATACTATCTACTAATTTTACAGAAATTTTTGCAGATAGATGTTCTTTAGTCCAAGTTTTTTTATTTGCTAGTTTTGAATTCCCATTAAACAATTTATAAATTTTTTTATCAGCATAAATAGAACAACCTCTTTTAGTTAGTTCATTTAATATCTCGTTTACTTTTTTGATTTATTTTTATGTATTAATAGTGTTTCCGTTGCCCCACAAATGCTAGTATTGCGCAACTTAGCATTGACTATTATTTTCTTTGCCATTTCAAGGTTTGCATCTTTATCAATATATGTATGACACATACCTTCAAGGTGACCAATTACAGGTACAGAGGATAGATCCTGAACTTTTTTGACAAGATTTTTCCCACCCCTTGGAATAACAACATCTATATATTTTGACATTTTTGACAGCATGTAGTCGACCAGTTTTCTATTTTTATTCTCAATAAACTGGACAAAGTTTTTATTTATTTTATTTTTTTCTAATGATTTTCTAAAAAGATTAGCCAAGATTTTATTGCTAAAATAAGCCTCAGACCCCCCTCTTAATATTACACAGTTCCCAGATTTAAAACAAAGTGTAGATACATCCGAAGTAACATTTGGTCTGCTTTCATAAATTACACCAATAATACCAATTGGAATTGATACTTTCTTGAGTTTTAAGCCGTTTGGTCTACTCCAGGTTTCTATATCAACATCCACAGGATCTTTAAATTTTGCTATAGTTTCAATTGATTTAATAATTGAGCTTATTTTATCATTATTAAGAGTAAGTCTTTTAATTAAATTCTCTTTAAGTTTTTTTGATTTGGCAA
>JACWDU010000022.1 GCA_014653935.1 Pelagibacterales bacterium SAG-MED23
GTGTTTTTCCTGTAATATTCTCATTTTTTGTTTATGGAACAATATTTAATATTTTTGCTGGCTTTATTTTAAAAGATTATCTAGGGCCTATGCCACCCATTGAAGCTTTTACATCAATGTTTACTTTTTTAGTTCTTATTTCAGTATTTTATTTTATTCCAACAGGGGTAGTTATCATGTGGTCACCCTCAGTTTTAGGTGCAGGTCTTTGCGCTATATTATATTTGAGCGAAGTAGTTGTTGGAGTTGTGTCAGCGGGAATTTTAACAGATGAAACATTTGGTTGGCGAGAAGTTGTGGGAAGTACAATGATTGTGTTAGGAGGAATTTTAGCAGTAGTGCTTGCTCCAAAAGATGAAAAATAAATGCATTTTAAGGAAAAGTTAAAATCAAAATCAAAAGTATTTTTAGATGGTGGAAATGGATCTGAAATTGCAAAATTGGGAGGCGAAATGTCCTCTGCTTTTTCTGCCTTAGCTTCAATAACATCACAAGACATAGTAATTAAAGTTCATGAAAAGTTTATTGATGCTGGTTCTGATTTGATTACAGCAAATACTTTTAGTTCAACGAGACATAATCTTGAAAGCATTAATCGTGGAGCAGAAACTAAAGAATTTATTATCCAATCAGTCAAATTAGCTAGACAGGCAATAAAAAATAAAGGTAAAGAAAATAAAATTGGGGTTGCTGGAAGTTTATCAAATTTTTTTTCATTAAAAGAAAATGAATTTGTGCCAAATCCTAAGTACATACCTTCTTTTAAACAAGAGGAACAAAATTATAAAGAAGCTGCTAAAATTTTAAAAGAGGAGGGAGCTAATATTTTAATTTTAGAAATGTTACTTGATATTGATCATGCAAAAATTTTATTGCATGCCGCTTTAGAAACTGAATTACCAGTTTGGGTAGGATTAAGTTGTTGTATAAGCAAATTTGATAACAGTGTTATTGGAAGAAATTTTAGCGCGGAAAAAGAAAATTCGTTAATTTATGATGAAACCAAATATAAAGAGCAACCAAAATTTATTCCTGATGATAAAATTATACTACTAAATGATATTGTAAAATCACTTACAAGTATGGGTGGAGATGTTTATGGCATCATGCATACCTGGTTAGTCGACTCTTTTGATGGATTGAATGTAATTAAAAATAATTGGAATGGTCCGATGATGTTTTATCCTGAGATACATAAGTTTGATACAAAATCCCATAAAGCTATTGTGACTTCTACCGAGGAAGAATTTGCTAATGAATGTGAAAAGTTAATTGATAAACAAATTCAAATTATTGGGGGATGCTGTGGTGTTACAGACAAACATTTAAAAAAATTAATTGAAAGATATTCTTAATTTAATATTTTTTATTAACTAAATCTATCAGCATATTGATCATATCAGTTTTATAACCTTCTTTTGTTGCTGATTTCGTTTCTAGAACAGAAAAAAAAGCAGCTACATTCCCAGTTTTAAAATTAGTTGCAAGAAACTGACCACCATATCCTGAATGCCCAATCATGTTGCCCGAAACCATTGTAGAATTTGAGTAATATAAATATTTGTCTTTAGATAAATCCATATATTTTGGCCCTATATTATCAATTGTTTTATTAAAAAATGATGAAGATCCAACTTTTCTATTCCCAACACCCATACCTTTCCTTGCGAAGAGTAAACCCATTCGTAAAAAGTCTCTTGTAATCAAGCAACCACCTCCAGACATCCAAGGCATACCATATCTATCTGATGCAATATATAATCCATCTTCAAATCCAGCTGCCTCAACTGCTGATAAAACCCAATCTCTTAAAGTTCTACCACTAACTTTTTCAATAATTAATCCAACTACATCTGTATTTGCAGATTTATAAAAAGCATACGCAGAATTATTAATTAAACTTTTATTTTTAGATTTTTTAATTGTATTTAAATACTCCTCTTGGCTTAGATGATTTTTAAGATTTTTAGGCAGCCTCCATCCTCCAACAGGTTCGTGCATAAAGGAAGATGAGTATGCCTTAGTATAATCTTCAGTATAAGAGTTTATAACATTCATGTTTAAAACATCTTGGATCTTTGCATTTGCATATCCACTTCCAATTTTTGGCAAATAGTAAGAAATATTTTTATTAAGATCTATTAATTTAGCACTTACCAATTCTCCAATAAATAAATTAACGAACATTTTTGTAATGGACATAATTGTTTGAGGTTGGTTTTTTTTAAAATCTTTGGCGTATTTTTCAAATAATATATTTTGATGATTACCAACAATTAAAGAGCAAAAAGATTTATTTTTTAATCATCTTCTTGACTAGAGGAAGATTGCCGATAGTTTTATTTGGTTTAGACTTTAGTTTTAGAACTAAGTCAGATCTTAAAAAAATACTGTATCTATTAATTTTATGTAAATTTTTATAACCAGACCTTCTTGTTTTCGGAAGGTTCCATAAGGCTTTGTTATCTTTAACTGTTGTTAATTCTGGATTTCTAACAGAGTGTAATTTTTTTTTCTTCAATATTTTAATGATTTTTTTTGTTCGTACTTTTGGTGATAACCTTCTGCCTTACAGTAATTTTTTTCTTTTGATACTTTAGTCGAAACTTTTCCATCTAATTTACTGTTTACCTCGTTTAAAACTTTTTCCGCAATCTGTTTTTCTTCCTCTGTACTATAAAATATTTCAGAACGATATTGAATTCCTACATATGTACCTTGTCGATTTACTTGTGTTGAATCGTGTAATTCAAAAAATAAATTTACCATGTCCTCATATGACTTCTCTTTTTCATCATATTCAACTTTGACCACTTCTATATGACCTGTATCTCCGCCACAAACCGCCTTGTAAGTAACATTTGGCTCATCTCCACCACAGTAACCACATTCTGTAGACACTATTCCTTTGATGCCCTCATATTTCTTTTCGTCCCAAAAACAGCCAATACCGCCAATAAATGTTTTCATAGTATTTAATATATGCTTTAGTTTTTTAAAATTGAAATTGCTTTAATTTCATCTACTCCAATTCCACAACATCCGCCTATGATCTGAGCTCCATTTTTAATCCATGACTTAACTTCATTTAAATATCCAGTTGGCGTCATGTCATCTACAAATCGCCAATGTGGTTTTTCATAATAACCTTTATTTGGATACGCTCCTACTATCCCGTCATAATTTTTCTTCGCAGTTTTGATTGCTTTTCCTGTAATATTTATATCTGAATGAGCAACCAATATTGGACCATTATGTAATTTTTTAAAATTATTTATCGATGTCTCAAAGTTTTCATATACATGTGTATCAGAGTCAATTGTATCATTGTATCCAAGCATTATATTTTTTTGATCATCAATTACACAAGATACTGATAACCAAACAGGTATATTTACTTTTGTGGAACAATTTAACATTGCTTCAACTATGTCAGCTTGTGAAGACATAGCTTCTAAAATAATTAAGTCTACTCCAGCTTCAGATAAAATTTTTAGTTGTTCATGAAAACCAGGTATCATTGCTTTGATACCAAGTTTATAAAAGTTTCCAAAAGTTGATACACTTCCAGCTAATGCAGTTTCTTTATTTGTATTTTCTATTGCTTCTCTTGCAATCTTAACACTTTTTTGATTAAATTTTTCTATTGAGTCCTCATAACCATACTGTCTCATTGATATTGGGGTAGTGCTATAAGTATTAGTTGTAATTACATCGGCTCCAGCATTTATATAATCCTCATGTACTTTCCTGACCAACTCAGGGTGATCAACAGAACACTTCCCACACCACATATGCTTATCCATGTGAGCACCATTTTTTTCTAGTTCTGCGCCCATACCTCCATCTAAAATAATGATTTTATTGTTTTCTAATTTTGTCTTGATTGATGTGTATGACATATTTTTTTATTCTTTATTATTTGTAAAGGCACAAATTTTATTTCCATCTAAATCACGAAGATAAGAATAATAAACTCCTGAGCCTTCTGGTCTTTCACCACCAGATCCCTCACTAGTTCCACCAGCTTTTAAACCTATCTCATGAAATTTATCTACGTGAGATCTTGATGTAGTTAAAAATGTTATCTGCGTTCCATTTCCAAAGGAAGCATCTTTTTTATTGAAAGGTTTGGTGACATAAAACTCAATATCTTTGGTACCTTTTGCTCCATACGCAGCATAATCATCTTCTATTGTCTCGTTTCTATCTAAACCAATTACTTCTAAAACTTTATCGTAAAATTTAATAGCATCATCTAAATTATTAGTGCCTACCATCACATAACCAATCATATAAACCCCTAAACTAATTCTGATTATAAGTTATTTAAACTATTAATTCCAACCGGTAATTGCTTTAACTTCTAAAAATTCAGTGAAACCCCAGACACCACCTTCACGACCATTGCCAGATTGTTTATAACCACCAAACGGCATCCCAGTATCTGTGGCTTGACCATTAATATAAACTGTTCCAGCTTTTACTTTTCTAGCAACCCTTTTTGCTTTTTCTTTATCTTCAGTTTGTAAATAATTACCAAGTCCATAAGATGTATCATTTGTAATTGCTATTGCCTCTTCCTCAGTTTCAAATGGTATAATTGAAAGCACAGGCCCAAAAATTTCTTGTCTCGCAATTTTCATATCATTGTTTACATCTGAAAAAATTGTTGGTTTAACAAAATAACCTTTGTTAAGTCCATTTGGTAAATCTGGTCCACCCGCAGCTAACGTTGCACCCTCTTTAATTCCTTCATTAATAAGATTAACAACTTTATCGTATTGTACTTTTGAAACTACAGGTCCAATGTGATCACCTTTTTTAGATGCAAGATCAACTTTAATTTTGTTTGCCTCATCAACAGCCTCTTTAACTGCTCTTTCATAAATTGGTTTCTCAACCAACATTCTTGTTGGTGCATCACATGATTGTCCAGAGTTACTCATTATATTTCTTACACCATCTCTAACTGCATCAGGATACGAGTCTGCAAAAACTATATTTCCACCTTTACCACCCAGTTCAAGAGTTACTTTTTTTATAGTATCAGCTGCATTTTTCTGAATTAGTTTTCCAGCTCTTGTTGATCCTGTGAATGAGACCATATCAATGTCCAGATGACCAGACATATGATTTCCAACAACTTCTCCATTTCCATTCACTAAATTAAAAACTCCAGCAGGGAAGCCAGCTTCGTCAATCATCTCAGCAAACAATACTGCTGACACTGGAGCAATTTCAGACGGTTTTAAAATCATTGTACATCCAGCAGCTAAAGCTGGAATAACTTTTAAAATAATTTGGTTCATTGGATAATTCCATGGCGTAATTAATCCACAAACTCCAATTGGTTCATATCTGATATGGTTATTAGATTTAGGATCAAATTGATGTTCAAAATTAAAATTTTTTAAAATTTCTATATTATTCCTACAAATATCTGCACCCATTTTAGTATGAGTTTCTGATGCAAAATCTAGAGGTGCACCCATTTCTTTAGACTGTGCCTCAACCATTTCGTCCCATCTTCTTTTATAAATTTCATCAAACTTTTCAAGTAAAGCTAATCTTTCTTCTTTTGTAGTTTCTCTCCAGGTCTCGAATGCAATTTTGGCAGCATTTATTGCTTTATCAGCATCTTCTGCAGATCCTAAAGAAATTATTGCAAAAGCTTCTTCAGTTGATGGATTAATTACTTCAAAGTCATTGGGTTTAGTAGGTGAAACCCACTTTCCATTTATATAAAAATTTTTCTTTTCTATCATTAATTTATTGTAGCATAAAATTTAAATTTCATAACCCTTTTCTTCAACTTCATTATCAACTAATTCTTCAGGGAAACCCTTTGCTCTAAATGAAATATTATTTAAATCTTCCATTCTTTTTACTATCATTGAAGACCAAGCTCTTGAGCCATATTTTTTTTGTCCATCTTTAAATATATCAACTACCATTGGTGAAATTTCTAATGAAGAATTCAATTTTTTTGCCAATTCATTAAAAAGTCCTGTATCTTTTAAAACCAAGTCCATAGTAAAGTTAATGTTGTATGATCCATTTAGTATTACTTGGCTTTCTGTTTCGTGAACAAA